>JAMQPJ010000093.1 GCA_023717585.1 Thermoanaerobaculia bacterium | reverse complement strand
GGCGTACAGAAGGCCCGCCGCCGAGATGCAAATGCCGAGAAGCGACGCGGCGCGAACCGGCATGTACGAGAACGCGACGAACGAGTCGATGAAGTACTTCAGCTTCCGGCCCAGCGTCCACATCGACGTCCCGTAGCGTTTCGCGCGCTCCTGGCGGTGGAACGGCACGACGGCCGGGTCGAAGCCGAGCCAGAGGACGAGGCCCATGAGATACGCGTTGCTCTCCTGGATCTGGAGCAGGAGGTCGCGCACGCTCCGGTCGATGACGAAGAAGTCGAAGCCCTGCTTCGGCATGGTCGGGATCGCGAAGCGGCGGAAAAGGCGGTAGAAGGCGTTCGCGAGAAGGACGTCGAGGGCGGGATCGTCGCGCCCTTCGCGCGCGGCGATGACGACCTTCTTCCCCGCGCGCCAGTGCGCGAGCATCGCGTCGAGCGTCTCGGGGGGGTCCTGCAGGTCGGCCGAGATCGTCGCGACGGCGTCGCCCTGCGCATGCGAGAGCCCCGCGAGAAGCGCGGCGTTCGAGCCGAAGTTGCGCGAGAGCTTGACGACGCGAAGGCGCGGCTCGTCGTTCCGAAGGCGCTCGAGGACCGCGAAGGAGTCGTCCTTCGAGCCGTCGTCCACGCACACGAATTCGAACGTGTCGCCGGGGTGGCGCGCCGCGAGCGCCGCGAGACGCGCGAGGAGGTCCGGCAGGCTCGCCGCGTTGTGGTAGACGGGGACGACGACCGAGAGGACGCTCATCGTCCCCTGATCGCGTCCCTGTCCGCGGCCGGGACGTCCCGGACGTGCCGCGCCGGCACGCCCGCGACGACCGTCCAGTCGGGCACGTCGCGCGTCACGACCGCGCTCGGGGCCACGATCGCGCCTTCGCCCACCGTGATTCCGGCCACGAGGTTCGCCCCCGTGCCGATGAGCGCCCAGCGCCGGATGCGCGGCCCCTTCACGAACCACGGCGCGAGGCCGAAGCGCGAGAGGTAGACGTCGTTGTCGTTCACCGAGAGAACGCCCGGGCCGATGAAGACGTCCTCCTCGATCTCCATGTTCCCCGTCAGGATCGCGCCGTCGATGACGCGCGTGCGCGCGCCGATCCTCGAGTCGTACATGACGAGGACGCCGCGCCCGAGGACGACGTCGTCCGCCACGTCGCATCCCTCGCGGACCGAGGCGAGGTCTCCGATCATGACGCGCGCGCCGAGCCGCGAGCCCGCGTAGAGCACGGCGTTCGCGCCCACGATGGAGCCGGCCCCGACGACGAGCGGGCCGGGCTCTTTCGGGAGCTTCCGGGTCGTGTTGCCCGCCGTGAGGGGCGGGCGGCCGAGGACGGCGCCGTCGAGGATCCGGACGCCGTCGCCGACGGCGACCCCGGGGTAGATCGTGACGTGATGGCCGAGCACGACGCCCGATCCGAGGCGCGCCTCGGGGGCGATGGAGTTCTCTTTGGAGTCTGTGGAGGCGGGCGTCCTGTCCATCTACCAGTACCGGTCCTTGTAACGGCGATAGTAATCGAGCGTCCGCGTCAGGCCGTCCGCGAGGGAGGTGCGGGGGCTCCACCCGAGCATGCGCCGGATCTTCGAGATGTCCGAGACGAAGTCTCCGGGCTCCTGCGCCTTTCGTTCCGCCGAGAACGGGGCATAGGACCACGTCGCGCCCGTGAGCCGCGCGAGCTCCACGGCGAGCTCCCGGAAGGTCGTGGCGCGGTCGTCGCCCACGTTCAGGATCTCCCGCCTCGCTCCGTCGTTGGCCGCGGAAAGCAGGATCGCCTCGATGCAGTCGTCGACGTAGAGGAAGTCGCGTTTGATTTTCCCGTCGCCGAAGACCTGCAGCGGCTTGCCGTCGAGGGCGACGCGCACGAACCAGTTCACGACGCCGTACCGCGAGTGCTTCATCTGGGCGCGCGGCCCGTAGATGTTCGTGAGCCGGAGGAGCACGGACGCGATCCCGTGGACCTCGTCGTACACCTCGATGATCTTCTCGGCCGTCAGGTTCGAGATCTCGTAGAGGCCCTTGGGATGCGTCGGCGCCGTCTCGCTGACGGGCAGGGAAACCGCGGGGCCGTACTGGCCGCGCGTGCCGGTGTAGACGACGCGCGCCTTGCGGTTGTGGTGCTTGAGAGCCTCCATGAGGACGGCGGTGCCCTTCACGTTGATGTCGATGTCGGGAAACGGGTCCGTGAGGCTCAGGATGTGGTCGACCTGGCCCGCGAGGTGGAAGACGAAGTCCTGGCCGTCGACGGCCTTCTTCATCGCTTCCGCGTCGCGGATGTCGCCGCCCGAGACGCGAACGCGCGACTTCACCGGCTTGATGTTGAAGGGGTTCGCGCCGTAGCCCGGCAGCATCGGGTCGCAGATCGAGACGTCGACGCCGAGCCCCACGAGCGCGATCGCGAGGTTGCTCCCGATGAACCCGAGGCCCCCCGTCACGAGCGCGCGCGACCCGTCGAAACGCGAGCCGAGAGAGGCGGGCAGGAGGGCCACGGGGGAGCTCATCGGCGGGCGTCTCCTTCCGATTCGGCGAAGACGCTCCGGACGCGGTGGAGGATCTGGCCGAGCGCGCCGCCGCGCGGGCGCCGGGCGGCGAGCACGGTGTAGTCGTTCGGGAAAACGCCCAGCCTCCGGACGAGGATCTCCTCGAACCGGCCGAGGAGGCGCAGCACGTCGACGTCCCCGGGCCGCTCCTTCCGGAAGTTGTGCGCGATGTCTTCGAGGAGGAGCCCGAGGATCGTGCCGCCGTAGTCGGCGCGGAACACGATCTCGAAATGGCGCGCGACGGCGTCCAGGATCTCGTCCGAGCGCACGGCCTCGGACGGGTCGTGGATGTTCCAGTGCTCCACGGGGAAGCTGCGATACGCCGTCTTCGGGCTTCCCGTCCCGTCGTCCCTGAGCCGGTCGGGCATTGCGGCGAGGAGGTCGCGGACGACGGCGAGCCGGGCTTCCGGGAACTGAAACTGGCGCGGGCCCACGAACTCGTTCGCGAGAAAAAAGCCGCGCGGCTTCAGGGCGGCGGCCGCCCGGCCGAGCAGCCGGTCCAGGTTCTTCACGTGGTGGAGCGACATGTTCATGAGGACGACGTCGAACGTCCCCTTCGGGAGGCGCGCGTCGTTCAGGTCGGCGGCCTCGAACGCGACGTTCGTGACGCCTTCTGCGGCGCTGTTTCGGCGCGCCGTCTCGAGGGCCGCGGGCGAGGCGTCACGGGCGTCGATCGAGCCCACGAGGCCCAGCTTCGCGATCCGGATCTCGGTGCCCGCGGCCCCGCACCCGAGCGACAGCCAGCGCGCGTCCTTCGGGATCCGGAGCCGCTCGATGAGCCCGACGAGCCAGTTCGTCGTGGGGGAGCCCGTCTGCCTCCCCTGGACGATCTCCTCCAGGACGAGCGCCGGGTCCAGCCAGCCCTGCACGGGGTTCCTGTTTCGCGTCTCGGCCTTCTCACCCCACACGCGCGCGACGGTGTCGAGCTCGCTCATGGCGCCGTCAGCATAGCGTCAGGCCCCCGCGCCCGGAGCGCCGCGTCACGAATCGTCACTCTTTCACGAACGCGATCCGGAATACCTGGACGGAGAGCTCGCGTTCGTCGCCGGAACCGCGCAGGACGTCGGCCGGACGCCAGGTCGTCCGCGACGCGAGGACGACGCGGACTGGCGTGCCGCGGCGCAGCGCCCAGAAGTCCCCCGGGACCGCGAGGTCGTAGGCGCGCCACGCGGAGCCCTCGGAGCGGATCGTGCCGACAGGGACGGGCTCGCCTCCCTCCCCGCGCTCGAGCGTCACGTCGAGCACGGGCACAAGAACAGGCGGCCGCGCCGCCGCGAGGGCGTCGACCGGGCACGCGAGCTCGACCCGGAGCTTCGGCCCGGACAGGACGGCGCGGACGATGCCGCGGCGCCCCATCCACCGCGCCGGGCGGGCCCAGGCATGGAAGCCCGAGAGGACGTCCGCCTCCTGCGCGGAGATCACGAAATCCACGGCGTTCGGGCGGTGGAGGTCGCGGATCTCCCCGTTCTCGACGGCGAACCACGGCTCCGCTCCGATCTCGCGGGCCCACGCGTCGAAGACGGGATTCAGAAGAGACGCGTCGCGGGGCCCGACGGGGCCGCGCGCGAGGACGAGGCGCGGCGTCGGTCGCCGGTTCGAGATCGCGAGGAGGAAGCGCGTCGAGATCCTCCCGTTGTGAATGTCCGGGAAGTGGAGGTTCGTGTCGGGGACCGCAAGGGGGGGCGCGTCGGGCGGGAGAGCGCGCGCGGCGTCCGCGAGCATCTCCGCGAGCCGCGTGAGCGTGCCGAGGCGGTTCGCGTGCACGGCGTACACGTCCCACGAACCGCGGTTCAGCATCGCCGTCCTGTGCAGGAATGCCTCGAAGCCGAATGCGGTGAGCGCGAGTCCGAGAAGCGCAACCCGGAAACGGGAGTCCGCCCGGAGCCGCTCGCGGAATGCGGCGGCCGCGGTGCCCGCGAGGAACGCCGCCGGGACGAGCAGCGGGAAAAAATAGCGGTCCGCGTCGAAGAGCTCCTCGTAGGTGGCGTTCCACCGGCCGAGGCTGACGAGGGCGAGGAAGCCGAGTCCGGCGGGGAGCGTGGCGAATGCCGCCACGGCGCCACGGCGCGTGGACGGCGTCAGGAGGACGAGGAGGGCGACGGTCGCCGCGAGCGCGACGACGATCCCGAACGACGCCTCCATCTTCGGGAACCACTCGACGCCCCCGAACGGCCTGACGACGCTCTGCCCCGGAAAGACGTAGCGAAAGGGCGCTGCGCAGGCGAGGAAGAGGAAGTGCTTGGCGGCGGCGACGGGCTCTGTGTGAAGCGCCAGCCCGGTCAGCCTTGTGTACGCGAGGCGCGTCGCAAGGAGCGCGAACGCCGCGAGCGCGAAGAGGAAGACCTCGAGCCGGCTCGCGAAGCGGCGGTCGCCGGCCTGCCGCCGCTCGAGGATCGAGAGTAAGAGCGGCGCGGACACGAGCGGGACGAGCGAGTTGTCGCAGGCGAGGGCGAGGACGCAGCCGGCGGCGGCGAGGAGAGAGGCGCGCGTCCGGCCGAGGCTTTCCGCGTGGGCGATCGCGGCGAGCGCACCCGTCACGCCCGCGATCCCGATCATGACGGCGCCGCCGCTCGGAAACCAGAGCCACATCGAGGAGAAGCCGCACGGAAGGACGTAGATGAGTCCCGCGACGAGGCCCGCCGCGTCGTCCCGGAGGAGCCGGCGGGCCGTGAGGGCGACGAAGAGCGCCGAGAGGAGGTGCGACGCGAAGACGAGGAGGCGCAGCGGCGTCGCGTCCGTCCCGAAGAGCGCGGCGCTTGCGGCCAGGAGGAGGCGCAGGACGGGGACGAAGTGCTCGCCGTGCGGCTGGAAGAGGGCGCCCCAGAACGGGGCGCGGCCCGCGAGGAGATCCGCGGCGTCGTTCAGGTTGTCGATGTCGTCGTAGGCGTACGAATGGCCGAACGTCGGCGAGTAGAGCCAGAGCCCCAGCAGCGCCGTCACGCCGATCGCGAGCAGGATGAACCGGCGGTTCGTCATGGCGCGGGCAGGAGGCTGGCCAGAAGACGGGGCCCCGCGAGGAGTGAGAGCGCGCGCTCCGGGAGGGGCGCGGGCCGGATGAGCGCAAGCGGCCGGTACGCGCCGGCAGACTCCGGAAACTCCGTGACGAGCCGGTATCGGAACGACGCCGGATCGAACCGGAGGACGACGAGCCGGTCCCACGCGTACAGGCCCGAACCGGGGCCGCCGGTGCATCTCAACCCCGCGCTCTCGGCCCTGCAGTCGGCGCCCCATCCGGGCAGCGAGACGACGGTTCGCCCCGCGACGGAGGCGTCTTCCCGGAGGAGAAACATCCACGCCGACGCGAGGTACGGGACCCGCGTCGCCTGAAAGCCCCCCGGGTCCGGCGCGAGGGAGAAGACGAGAATCGCTTGAGAGTCGAGAGCGGGGGCGGCCTCGAGGATCGAGGCCAGCTCGGCGCGCTGGCGGCGCCACGTCGCGAGGTACGTGTCCTGCCGCTCGAGGCCTCCCGCGATGCCGAGACCCACGAAGAGGGCGGGCAGAACGAGCGCGAGACGCGGGACACGCAGGCGGCTCGCGAGCGCTCCCGCGAGCAGGGCGACGAGGATCGCGGCGACGAGGCGCGTGACGAGATGCGTCCGGAACCGGACCTCGGCGAGCTGGACGCCCGAGAACGCGGCGTGCGTCGCGACGATCATGAGGACGAGGACGGCCGCGACGTAGCTCGAGCGGTAGCTCGGGCGCGGCCGGCGTTCCGCGTCGCCGGCCTCGGCCCCCGATTCCGCGCGCGCCGCCGATGCGGCGGCCACGAACGCGGCCGTGCCGGCAAGCGTGGCAAGGACGTACACCCACGCGGGAACGACCGGCGGCAGGTGCTCGATCCAGACGGGCCTGCGGAAGGCCCACCGCCACGGCAGGAAATCGTGGGCGGTGAGCGCGGCCGTGAGGCGCCCCTGCCGGACCGCGTCGAACGGGGCGACAGCGATCGCCGCGTACGAGCCCGGATCCCTCAGGAAGCGCAGGAAGACGACGGTCCACGGGAGGAGCGCGAGCAACCAGCAGGCGGACGCGGCGGCCCAACGCCGATCGGCCCGGCCCCGCGTGGCAAGGAACAAGAGCGGAGCGAGCGCGGCGGCCGGGGCCGCGCCGTCGGACGCGAGAAGGCCGGCATTCAGCAGGAGCGCGGCGGCGACGAGGGCCATGGGCGCGCCCGTCTCCTGGAAGCGCAGCGCCGCCGTGAGGGCGGCGGCGAACGTCAGGCCCGAGAGACAATATGCGAGGCCGACGGAGCTGTTCGTGAGGAGGTCGCTCGTCGCCGTGGCGGCGAGAGCGCCGGACGTGAGCGCAAGGCCCGGCGACGACGGAAAGAGGCGCCGCGTGAGCGCGAAGACCGCGAGGGCCGACAGCAGCCAGTAAGCGCCGAAGAGAAGCTGGAGGACGACGGCGGGAGCCGGCGAGGCCAGGGCGAGGATGTACGGCGTGCTGTTGAGGAGGCGCGTCGGGGCGACCATCGGCTCGAACAGGCCGCGGAGCGGCGCCCCGGCGTGTTGCGAGGCCCACATGAGGTGCGCCGCGTCGTCGTGGAAGAGGCCCTGATCGAACGCGAAGATCCCCCAGACGAGGAGCGTCAGGAAGACGTAAAGGGCGGCGGCCCGCTTCACCCGATCGCGTCCAGCCGCTCCGCGATGCGACGCGCCGCGTGGCCCCACGTCCATTTCGCGGCCATCTCGGCCGCCGCGCGGCGGCCCTTTTCGGCTGCCTCTTCGCGGTGCTCCGCGACGTGCCGGAAGAGGTGCTGGAGGTGCTCGGGGTCGGGATCGCTCCAGCGGAAACCCTTGTAGTACGGCGCGCGGGCATCGGCGGGGAGGAGGCCGCGGATGCGCAGCGGATAGGAGATGCCCTCGTGGACGAACTCCGTGTGCGCGCCCCATTCGGTCGCGATGGAAGGCAGCCCGCACGCCATCGCCTCCATGAGCGGCATGTCCCAGCCCTCGCCGCGGCCGGCCGACACGTAGCAGTCCGCCGAGCGGTAGAGGGCGCCGAGCTGGTGGTACGGAAACTCCCTGTTGTGGAGGAACGCGATGCGGCCGCCTGCCTGGGAGAGCCCGAGCGCCTCGATCTGCCGCCCGACGTTCGTCGGCTTGTTGACGTTGAGGACCTTGCAGACGAGGACCACGGGGTCCGTCCTTCGGAAAGCCTGGTTGAAGACTTTCAGGATCATGTCCGCGCGTTTCCGCTCGCCCCACTCGAAGCTCGCGAGGAAGACGAAGTCGCCGGCGGGATTCGGAAATGCCTTGATCGCCGGGTGAAAGTGGTCGACGTCCACGCCCAGCGGCATCACGCGGACGGGCACCGTGAGGCCCGACGCGACGAAGCCGTCCCGGTTGAAGGCCGACGGCACCCAGACTTCGTCCATCTCGTTCCCGTTTCGTACCCACTCCGCGGGGAAACCGTCCACCTCCAGCATCGTGTAGCCGATTCGCGTCCGGCCCCTGTTGCGGAGGAACACGTCGCCCTGTCCGTACACGACGGAGACCGGCGGCCGGCGGCCGCCCTCCCTCTTCGAGATCAAGTTGAGGAGGTAGTCGCGCGCGTCGTCCGGCTCGCGCACGGGGAAGGGAGTGCCCGGCCCGTAGACGTACGAATAGGCCGCGCGAACTCCTTCGGCGTCGAGCGCGCGGAGGATCTCGCGGCAGCTCATCGCGTAGCCGGTCGGGAAGTTCAGGATCGACTGCCACGAGACGGAGCTCGTGTAACGCGCCTCGAGCGCGCGCTTCCAGCGCGTCCGGAACGTCGCCTGGCTCTTCCTGAAGATCTTCTCGAAGAGGTCCGGGGCGTCGCTCGTCGAGCCGTGCTCGCGGTGGAGGAGCGTCACGGCTCCGCAGCACACGGTGCGAAAACCCTTCAACTTCGCGCGGAGGCAGAAGTCCGTGTCCTCGAAATAAGAGACGTACTCCTCCGACAGGCCGGGCAGAACGTCGAGAAGCTCGCGCCTGATGTACGCGCACGCGAAGACGACGCCCTCCACGTCCCGCGTCCGCGCGTACTGGTTCACGTCCGTCTCGAGCGCGCCGATCTGCTGGCCCCAGAACGTGTCGGGGAGGATGAACGTGCCCGCGTGGAGGAGGCGCCCGCCGGGCAGCACGAGCCGGCAGCCCACGACGCCCACGTCCTTCGACGCGTGCGCGGCCGCGCGCAGACTTTCCACCCACCCGGCCTGCAGGATCTCGACGTCGTTGTTCAGGAGGAGGACGTCGCTCCCGGGCTCGGCGGCGCGGATCCCCGCGTTGTTTCCGCGGACGAAACCGAGATTCGAGGGATTCCTCAGGACGCGGATCCACGGAACCTCGCCGAGGCGCGCGGGGGTCTCGTCGGTCGAGCCGTTGTCCACGACGAGGACGTCGACGAGCCCCAGGTCGGTGTGCGTCTTCAGGGTCTCGAGGCAGCGGCGCGTGAGTTCCCAGCGGTTCCAGCAGAGGATGACGATCGTCACCCGGCGAGGCGTCACGCGCTCTCCCGGGGCGGCATGCGCTTCCAGAGAAGGTCCATCTCGGCGGCGATGTCCGCGCGGGTCACCTCGATCGACTCGTGCCATTCCGTCAGGCGGAAGGGCGGTCCGCCCGCGCCGCTTTCCGCGTTCTCGCCACGCGCCAGCGCGAGCGCCTCGTCCCGGGGCAGCGCGGCCACGGCATCGGTGAGTCTTTCGGAGAGTGTCCGCACGAGGGCGCGGAGCTCGAGGACTTCCCGTTCGAGGGGCGTGAGGCCGCCGTCCGGCTCCACGGCGTCCGGCTCTACCATTGGCGGCCGACGAGAGAGCGCAGCGACTGGATGATGCGCCACGGCACGGACGTCTTCACCGCCGCGACGTAGGACTCGGCCTCCTCGGTACGGTTCTTGAGCGCGACCCGGTCGGACTCCAGCTCGGCGATCCGGTATTCGAGGAGCCGGACGTCCTCCTCGAGCCTCTTCACGGCCGCGAGCGCCATCTCCCTCTCGTGGCGGGCCTTCTCGAGCCGGGTCGAGACCCACGCCTCGTCGGGGACGACGGGGCGCGTCGCATCGGGCGCGGACATTCCGCGAAGTATAGGCGCCGGGAAGGCCGTTTCAGCGGCGGCGCGCGACCGCGTAGCGGTAGGCCCGCCACTCGCGGCCGCTCGACGTGTCCTCGGCGATCTCGACGATCTCGGCGCCCAGAGAGGCGCTCAGGGACTCGAGCAGCGCGACGACCTCGCCCTTCGGAATCGCGTTCATGAGCATGACGGGCTGTTCCGACTTCGCCGTCGGTTCCCTCCGCGTGAACAGGCCGCGCAGGAAGGCAACCGGGCTGAACCGTACGCGAACGAGGGCCGAGAGCGGGGCGGAGCCCTTCGAGGCGAACCACGCGATGCCCTCCTGAACGACGTCGAGCTCCAGCCGGAACGTGCCCCGCTCCGGAGGCGCGCGGATCTCGAGCGGGACCGTCGCCTCGGCCCCCGGTTCGAGGCGCGGCAGGTCCGTGCGGCCGTCGTCCATCGACAGCATGTCTCCGTTCGTTCTCCACCAGTGGTTGCCGAAGCGGATGCGGCCGATGGCGGCGCCCCGCTCCGGCGCGGGCCACGCGACCGGCCCGGCATTCCGGACGCGCGCCTCGAGCGTGAACCGCTCGCCTGGCGCGAGCCGCGCGGGGAGAGCCGCCGAGATGACCGCGGCGTGCGCGGCGTCGGGAAGCCTCTCGCGGGCGAGGACCTCCGCCCTGATGTTCTCGCTCGGAATTTCGAACATCGCGAGCCCGCCGGGCGCGAGGACGCGGAGGAACTCCGGGACGTAGGCCTTCGCCGCCTCGGGCGGCATGTGCTGCAGCACGAGGTTGCTGTAGACGAAGTCGAACGTCTGCGCGGGAAAGAGGGCGAGATCGGGCGCGTCGTTCACGTGAAACGAGCAGCGTCCGCCGGAGCGGTCCAGCCGGCGCGCGGCGGCGATCATGGACGGCGCGATGTCGACGCCGTCGCAGCTCTCGAAATGCGCCGCGAGCGCCTGCGTGAGGCGGCCGACTCCGCAGCCGAAGTCGAGGCACCGGCCGCGCCGTTCGGGCTTTCCGAGGCGGTCGAGGTCGCGCACGACGCCCGCGATCTCCTCCGCGCCCGTCGCGAGAAAAGCGTCCCACTCCCACTTGCCCCCGCGATAGCGGTCGTCCGTGAGGACGGCCCACAGCGGGTCCTCGGCGCCCAGCGCGTCCCAGTTCTTTCGGACGTCTTCGAGGCTCATGCCGGGGCGAGGGCGCGGAGACGCTGTTCGATCCGCGCGACGGTCGCGTCCCAGGTCCACTTCGCGGCGGCTTCCGCGGCGGCGGCGGCGCCCCGGACGTGCGCCTCCTCGCGGTGCGTGAAGACGTGGCGCAGCGCCGCGACGAGCTCGTCGAAATCGGGCTCCGCCCACCGGAATCCCTCGTAGTAGGGACAGCGCGGGTCGGCGGGCACGAGCGCCTTCGGGGCGATCGGGTAGCCCACCCCCGCGTGGAAGAACTCGGTCTGGCCGCTCCACGCCGTGGCGATCGTGGGAAGGCCCGACGCCATGGCCTCGAGGATCGGCATCCCCCAGCCTTCGCCGCGCGTCGGAAGGACGAACGCGTCGGCGCTCCGGTAGAGGCTGCCGAGCTGCCGCGCCTTGACGTGGTGGTTGTAGAGAATGGCGACGGGAGGCCCCGACTCCGGGAGGCCGAGCTTCGCGATCTCCTCGGGGACGTCGAGGTGCCCGTCGAAGTTGTTCACGCGGAGGAGCAGCAGAACGTCGTCGCGTCCGGTGAACGCGGTCGCATACGCGCGGAGAAGAAGCGCCGGCGCCTTTCGTTCGCCCCACTCGAAGATCGAGAGGAACGTGAAGCGTTCGCTCGCGCGGGCAGCGGGAAATCCGGGATGGAACCGCGCGGGGTCGAAGCCGAGGGGCACGACGTGGAGAGGCCGCGTCACCCCGCTGGCCTCGAAGCGTTCCTTCCCCCAGCGGCTCGGCACCCAGATCTCGTCCATGCGATTGCATGCCGCCACCCAGCGCTTCGGAATGCCGTCCACCTCGAGCATCGTGAAGCCGATCTTGTGGCCGGGATGCCGGGTGTAGAAGAGGTCGGCCTGCTCGTAGCTCACCTGCGGCGCGTCCGGGAAGGGCGGCCGGAGAGAGATCGGCCCGAGGAGGGGGTCCTTGATCTGGCTCTTCCGCGGCCACGACGTCGCGCGGTACGACAGCGAGACGCCGCGCCGGACGAGCGCGAGCGCCATCTCCTCGGAGTGGATCGCGTAGCCGATGGGCAGGCCCCACCGCGACTGCCACGTCACGCGTAGCGGGCCGGTCACGCGCGCGGCTTCTCCGGGCCCTCGAGCGCCGCGACCTTCGCCTCGAGCGCGGCGATGCGGGCCCGCAGCGCGCGCTGCTCGACGAGGAGCACGTCGAGGACGTGGCTCGCCGCGTGCTGGTATTCGGACACCTGGCCCCACTGAGGAAGCCCGTACCACCAGAAGGCCTTCGTCAGCGCGCGCCGGAAGAGGTTGATCGCGGGCCCGAAGAACGCCCGCTTCGTCTCCAGGACCTCCGTGTGCTCGATGGCCGTGTCGAAGTGGATCGTGCGCAGGCTCTCGGCCAGCCGCGGGTCGCCGTGGTCGCCCTCCAGGAGCTGCCGGCCCACGGCCTCGATCGCGTGCGACGCGTCGTCGTCCTCGGTGCGGATCCAGTAGACGTTCATCGGCTCTCGAGGGTCAGGATCGAGCGGGGCGAAGGCCGTGTCAAGCGCGAGGGCCGGCCCGTCGAACCACCCCGTCTAAACTCGCGCCATGCCCGCCTCCCGCGCCGAAGGTTCCGCCGTTCCGGTGTACGACACGGCCCGGCGGGGCTTCCTCTTCGTGGAAGAGGCGAAAGCCCTCTGGGCCTACCGCCATCTCGTGGCCGAGCTCGTCGGCCGCGACATCAAGGTCCGCTACAAGCGTTCGGTCCTGGGCGTCGCCTGGAGCATGCTGAGCCCGCTGCTGTCGATGGCGGCGCTCACCATCGCCTTCTCGGCGCTCCTGAAGCAGCAGATCGCGAACTACCCGGCCTACTTCCTCGCGGGCGCCGTCTTCTGGAACTTCTTCTCGCAGGCGACCTCCCACGCGGCCTCTTTGACGGCCGACGCGTCCGAGATCTCGAGACGGATCTACGTGCCGCGCTCGGTCTTCGTGGCGTCGGCCGTGGGTGTCGCGCTCGTCAACCTGATCTACAGCCTCGTCCCGCTCCTCGTCATCCTTCTCCTCACGGGCCAGCCCATCCGCCTTTCGTGGCTGTTCCTACCGGTCTCCGTCTGCGTGGCCGTTCTCTTCACGGCCGGCGTCGGCCTCGTCGTCTTCACTCTCGCGTCGCGGTTCGTGGACGTGAAAGAGACGTACCTCGTTCTCCTTTCGACGCTGTTCTTCCTGACGCCGATCGTCTACACGCCCGCCATCCTCGCGCCGAAGTACCGGTTCGTCGTGCGGCTCAATCCCCTGACGTACCTCGTCGAGATGTTCCGGGCGCCGCTCTACGACGGGTGGCTTCCGGGTCCGAACACGCTCGCGTTCTCGCTCCTGGCGGGAGTCCTGAGCCTCGCCCTTGGCTGGCTCTTCTACGCGGCGAAGATCGAGGACTATGGCACCCGCCACTGAGCCGGCGTCGACGCCGGCCACGCCGGCGGTGCCCGGGCCGCTTCCGGCGCTCTCGCTCTCGGACGTCACGCTGAGGTACCGCATCCCGCGCGAGGTCGTCGTCACCCTCAAGGAGTACGCGCTCAGGAAGCTCCAGGGCC
This sequence comes from Thermoanaerobaculia bacterium, assembly GCA_023717585.1. GTDB lineage: Bacteria > Acidobacteriota > Thermoanaerobaculia > UBA5066 > UBA5066 > Fen-183. Next base: position 15,966 of record JAMQPJ010000093.1, on the reverse strand, counting down.
GCATGGAGCACAACACGCTCGTCGCGCTCCGCGACATCTCGTTCACGGTGGCGCCGGGCGAGAGCGTCGGCGTCATCGGCCCGAACGGTGCGGGGAAGAGCAGCCTGTTCCGGCTCATCGCACGCGTCAGAAGGCCGACGGAAGGCCGGGTCGTCGTGCGCGGGCGCGTGGCGCCGCTTCTGGAGCTGGGGCTCGGGTTCCACGGCGACCTCACGGGCAGGGAGAACATCATCCTGCAGGGAACGCTCCTCGGTTTCTCGCGGCGCGAGATGGCCGATCGGACGCCGGCCATCGCCACGTTCGCGGAGCTGGAGGAGTTCCTCGACGCCCCCGTCAGGACCTACTCGACGGGCATGGCGGCGCGCCTCGCGTTCGCCGTCGCCACCGACGTGGACCCCGACATCCTCCTCGTGGACGAGGCCCTTTCCGTGGGCGACGTGCGCTTCCGGGCCAAGTGCCGCGACCGCATGGCGCGCTTCAGGGAGCGCGGCAAGACGTTCCTCCTCGTCTCGCACGCCCGCACGGACATCACCGAGAACTGCCGGCGCGCCCTCTGGATCGCCGAGGGCCGCATCCTCCGCGACGGGCCCGCGGAGGAGGTGTGCGCCGCCTACGACGCGTGGGCGCGGGGGGGAACCGCGTGAGGGCCGAGGTTCTTTCCCGGCTGCGCTGTCCCGCCTGCAGGTCCGGCCGGCTTGCATCCCGGGAGTTCCTCCGTGAGGGAGACGAGATTCTGGAGGGAGTGGTGTGGTGCGAGGACTGCCGGTCGTGGTTTCCCGTCGAGGACGGATTCCTGGACTTCCTGACCGGCCCATTGGCGTACAGAGAGGAGAGAAACGTCTTCTGGAAGAGGCGTGTGGCGGACCTGACGCCGCTTGCGCTTTCTCATTCCCCATCGGGAGACGTCGAGAGCGAAGCGGCAGGGGAAGGAGCCGCCCAGGCGCTTCAGCAACAGAATCACTTCGACTGGTACGCGTCCAACAAGGAACAGCGGTATTCGGACTACGAGGCGACGCCCTTCTGGCGGGCCGCCGACCGAATCGCGTTCGAACCCTGGAAAGCGGAGCTCCGGGAGCGCATGCGCCCCGACCAGTGGCTCCTGGACGTCGGCTGCGCACAGGGGCGGAGCACGTTTCACATGATGGATCTGGACCTGAACGTCGTCGGATTCGACATCTCGAGGGAGTGCGTGAGGGAGGCGGCACGCCGATACCGGGAAAGGAGATTCAGGGCGAGGGCGAGTTTTCTCGTGGCGGACGGCTCGGCGTTCCCGGTCCTGGACGCGACGGTCGACTACGTGCTCGTTTACGGCGTCCTGCACCATCTCGCGGATCCGGGCGGCACGTGCCGGGAGATCGGGCGCGTCCTGAAGCCGGCGGGCGTGTATTTCGGCCAGGAGAACAACGACACTGTTTTCCGGGCCGCCTTCGAGCTGGCGCAGAAGCTGTGGCCCATCTGGCACGAGGAGGCGGGCCCGGAGGCGACGATTTCCAGCGACCGGGTGGCCGGTTGGCTGAAGGGAGGCGGGTTCCATGTTTCCGCGCGGACGAGCGTCTTCGTTCCGCCCCACGTCATCAACTGGATGTCCGAAGCCACGGGCTTCCGGATCCTCAGCTCCGTGGATCGTGTGATGACGGGCGTGCCCTGGCTCCGAGCGAACGGAGGCCTCGTCATCTTCGAGGCGCGACGGTAAAGTGGCGACGCATGGCGGGATTCCGTCCGGCCGACACTTCCGACGGCGCGTGGGAGCTCACCCGCGCGGCCCACGCGCGGCTGGGGCCTGAAGGCCGTCTTCGGGCGGCCTTCGAGGCATCGGAGTTCGTGCGATCCATCGCGCGCGAAGGAATCCGGGCGCGCCATCCGGGCTATGACGACCCCCAGCTCGACCGCGCTCTCTTCAGACAGATCTACGGTGAGGCGCTCTTCCGGAAGGTTTTCCCGGACGTCGACGAAAGGCCGTGAGCGCACCGGCGGCGTTCCTTCGGGTGCTCGCCGAAAAACTCCGCGATGCGGGCGTGCCATGGATGCTGACCGGCTCGGCGGCGTCGTCCTACTACGGCGAGCCGCGGGCCACGAACGATCTCGACCTCGTCGTGGATCCGACACCCGCACAGATCGAGGTTTTCGCCGCTTCGCTCTCCGGCTCGTTCTACGTCGGCCGGGACGAGATGCGCGAGGCACTCGCGGCGCGCGGCATGTTCAACGTCATCGACCCGCAGTCGGGGTGGAAGGCCGACGTCATCTTCGTCGGGGATCGGGAATTCGACAGGCTCGAATTCGGGCGCAGGCGCGCCGCGCGTCTGTTCAGCCTCGACGTGTACGTCATTTCGCCGGAAGGCTCCATTCTGTCGAAGCTCGAGTGGGCCCGGCGGGGAGGCTCCGACCAGCAGCTACGCGACGCAGCGGCCGTTCTTGCCGCCAACCGCGATACGCTCGACCTCGACTATCTTCGCCGGCAGGCACGCGAGCTGGGCGTGCACGACCTTCTCGAGCAGCTGCTCGCCTGAAGGTGCGGCGCGCCGGCGTAAGCTAGCGGCGTGACGCCCGTTCCCGACGCCCCGCCTCTCCCCCCGGCCGAGTTCGACCGGCTCGTCGAGGAGCTGAAGAAGGACGTCGACCGCACGCTCATCCGGGAGAACCTGAAGCTGACGGTAGAGGAGCGGCTCATCCAGTTGACGAGGTTTCAGGAGTTCGCGGAGGAGCTCAGGCGGGCTGGCCGCGCGACCTTTGGTCGATGACGGACTCCCCGGCGCTTCTTCGCGCTCTTCAGCAGCAGGGCGTCCGGTTCATCGTCATTGGCGGTGCCGCATCGACGGCTCACGGTTCAGCTCGACTGACGCTCGACCTGGACGTCGTCTACGACCGGCGACCCGAGAATGTCGAACACCTGGTCACGGCCATCAGGCCGTTCAGGCCGACCCTGCGAGGCGCTCCCGAGGGCCTTCCCTTCGTCTGGGACGAGCGCACGATCAGGTCCGGCCTCAACTTCACGCTTTCCACGTCCCTCGGCGCGCTCGACCTTCTCGGAGAAGTGTCCGGGGGCGGCCGGTACGAAGACCTCGAGAAGGACACCGAAACCATCCATGTGTTCGGTGTCGACTGCCTGTGCGTGACTCTCGACGCGCTCATCCGGTTGAAGCGCGCCGCCGGGCGCCGGAAGGACCTCGAAGCGATCGCCGAGCTGGAGGCCATCCGGGAGGAGCGGGAGAAAACCGGACTCCGCTGACCTGCCGCGACGGGATCGCTATTCCGCATCCCCGACCAGCTCCGCCTCGAGAGGGCGAGCCCAGTGGGCGCGGCGACTGTATAACGCAGCGTGATACGCTGGAGCCGGGAGGATCGGAACCATGGCCAGCGCGATGGCTCTGCGGCTCGACGATCAGACGAAGCGGCGGATCGCCCGGCTGGCGGCCCGGCGCGGCACGACCCGCTCGGCTCTCGTCCGGGAAGCGATCGCCGCCCTCGTCGAGAAAGAAGAGCGGCAGGCGGCGGTCCGGCCGCACGACCTCGTCAGGGATCTCCTCGGCTCCGTCCGGGGAGGCGATCCGGACCGCTCCACCGATGTGGGAAAGAAGGTGCGCCGGATGCTGAAGTCCCGCCGGCCGCGCCGGTGATCCTCGTAGACGCAGGCCCCCTCATTGCTCTCGTCGACGCCGACGACCGCCACCATCGGGCCTGCGCGATCAGCTTCGCCGCTGTTCGCGAGGCCCTCGGAACCGTGTGGCCCGTACTGGCGGAAGCCATGTACCAGGTGAGCGACGTTCGGGGCGGGCCGGCGGCGATCTGGCAGCTCATCGAACGGGGCGCAGTCCGGCTTCTCCCGCTCGACGAAGAGGACGTGCCGCGGATACGCGAACTCATGGAAAAGTACGCCGATCTGCCGATGGACCTTGCCGACGCGGCCCTGGTTCGCGTCGCCGAGCGCGACGGCATTCGGACCGTCTTCACCACCGACCGCCGCGATTTCACCGTCTATCGCCTGAAGGGCAGCCGGCGGCTCGCCATCCTCCCCTGATCGAGGACGCGGCAGGCTCCCTTGCCCTGCTTCATCAGTCGAGCGGCGGTGTCGTCGCCCCGGGCCTCTTGTCCCATTCGAGAAGCCGCCTTCCGACGGCTCTCAGCCAGGTTCCGCCGAACGGAAATCGAAGCGAGAGCGCATACAAGCGCAACAAGACCTCGAGTTGGCGAGCGGAGTCTCGAGCCAGCGCCTCGCTCACGTCCATGAGGAACCGTTGCTTCCAGGCGGGATCGTGCAGTCCGCAGCTCCACTCGGCAAGCTCGGCGAGCCGCCGACTCGGCGGCCAGCTCCGCCGAGGGGGATCGGGGAAGATGATCGCCGTGGAGCGGGACGTGCTCGTGGCGACGGTGGAGGGGCTGGCGAGACATTGCGCCCACATGTACTTGTCCGGAGCGCACCCGCGGGGGGTGGTCCGCCAACCGTTCGGCAGCCGCCGGTAGAGCGCCATCGTGTGGGCGGCACAGGTCGGCACGGAGGCCGTGCTGCTTCCGGGGTCGGTGAACAGGCGCCTGTGAAGCGGCCGGGAAAGGTCGACGAACGCCGCGGAGGGCGCGCCGTCGGGGCGGACGACGACGGGCACGGTGAAGGCGAAATCGGCATCCCGGAGCAGCTTCTGCATGACCGCGATGTGATCGGGCAGCCAGAGGTCGTCGTCGAACAGATAGCAGACGATCTCGCCCCTCGCCTCCTGCAGGACCTTGTGACGGTGCAGCTCTCCGCGTCCCGGCCCCTTGGCGAAGTCGAAAAACCGGACCCTCGGGTCGCTCGCGGCGAACTCGCGGGCGATTTCGCGAGTGATGTCGGGAACACCGTCGCCCAGGATGAAGACCTCGATGTCCCGGACGGTCTGACCGAGCGCGGTCGGTACGGAGTAACGGAGCGTTTCCCCGTGATCGTGCGTTGGGATGAGAACGGTGGCGGCCGGGCCTGCGGTCACCGGCCTGCCTACATCCACGGGAGCAGCAACGACAACGCGCTGCGGGCCTCGTTGGTCAGCCACCCGGGTTCGTCGAGCAACTGCCTGACGTCGCCCAGCGTGAGCCAGTAGGAATCCGGATCCACCTCGCCGGCCATTCCGGCATCGACGACCCGGTACGTGTTCGTGTCACGATAAAACCGGCCGCCTTCTTCCGACTGGCGAACTTGCGCGACGACCTTTCCCGGCCAACGTCTCGTGTGTGTCTCGTCGAACGCGTCGCCGGGTTCGATGACCAGTGTCGGAGTGAGCTCGACCCTGTTGTCGAGCCCCGGCTCCGCATGCGCACGAAACAGGAAGTGGAGAATGCCGTCGAGTCGGGCGCAAGCCAGCAGCACGATCCCGGCCGAGCCGCTGTCGACGATGGGTTGATCCCAGGCCGGCACCTCCCGGCCCTTCACCGTGACGCCGACATGCCTCACGCGCAATGAAGAGCCGCCGTCGACCGGAGACAGTCCTTCTTCGCTCCAGTGCCAGGACAAAAGCGCGTCCAGGCTGACGACGTTCGGGTCCTCGGTCGTGATGCGGAGTCCTCGGACCCGCTGCTTCACGCCCTCGAGAGAAACGTGGCGCGAGGAGGAATGCAGGGACGCCGCGAGCTCGGAGCCGAAGCCATCGCCGTACCGGGAAAAAGGGACTCTGTTCACGAGCGGCTGCCACGGGGCGCAGACGAGCACGGACCGCGCGTCCGTGTTGACGAGATAGTCCTGCCACATCAGATCGAGAACGGAGTCCACGTCGAGCCAGCGGTGGGTGTCCGGAACGGGCGCTTCGCCGGACGCGAGGACCAGAGCGTTGCGATTGCGCTTGCGCAGGAAGCGCGTGCCCTGTTCGCTCTGGGCGACGTCGTACAGGACATCCGGCCCGGCCGGGGGGAAGGAGTCGATGAAGGGGGGCGAATCGCCTCCGTGCAGCCTCCGGGCGTTGCTGTCGGTGGCCTGGCACGTCGGCGCGAGCTGAACGAGGCCGACGTTGCCCGGCTCGATCTTCGCGTGCACGAGGAGCTGCCGGCCCCCGTCGCGCTCTCTCATCAGGAAGCCGAGGGTGCCGATCTCCTGCTGGTCGAGAAAAGGCCGCTGGATGAAGTCACCAGCCGGCGACGTCCACCGCAAGCCGACGATGGTGAAGAAGCCTTTCGACCGGTGCGTCACGACGCCGTCCTCGAGGCACCAATCGGCCGACCCGGCGAGCGGCATCCATTCCAACCGGCATTCCGCGTCCGCAAGTCGCGACGAGAACCAGTTCACGATCAGGTCGAGGGTCAGTGTCATGGTCGCTTGTGGTCGATAACCAGTCCCGACGCCGACAGGAGCATCGCGGCACGTCACCATCCTCGACACGCTTCCTCGCGGACGAAAGTATAGGCGGGGTGGGAGCTGCTGCGCCCGTCCCTCCGCTGACCTACCGCCACCACCCCGTCACGTCGATCACGAGGTCCGCGGTGCCCGCGGCGAATCCGGACGCCACCGTGACGTTCCCTGCGGGCGAGCCGAACAGTCCGAGAATCGCGTTGTTCGCGCGCGTGTTGCCGGGGCGGAACGAGATCGTTTCGAGCGTGGGCGTCGCTCCGGCGAAGGAGATGCGCAGCGAGCCGGACGCCGTGGCATTCGTGACGGTGACGTTCGCGGCCACGGCGATCGCGTCCGTCGGGATGCCGCAGCGGCCTCCGAGCGTGAAGTCGCGCGACGCGCCCGGCTGAAGCGACGGGCCGCCCCAGGGACCGGCGGCGTCGCGCGTGTCGAGCACGCGGCAGGGCGTCACCGTCGTGAGAGTCGAGGCGGGCGGCGGCAGGGGCGGGGAATCCACGCGGCGCACCTGCCCGCCCCCCGCGTAGGTCGTGTAATAGAGCGACGTCCCGAGGGCGGACGGCCCGAAGAGCAGCTCGACGACGCCGAAGTTCCCGAGTCCCGTCGCGAAGTCCGAGAACGTCGGCGGCGTTCCGGGGTTCAGGCGGACGATCGCGCCGCAGTTGAAGTCGGCGGCGAGGTACTTGCCGTCGTAGGCGACGGGCCAGACGCCCGTCGGGATCCACGCGCCGCCCGTGATCGACCCGCAATTCGTCGTCGACGTGCCGGGGATTGTGCCGTGCGGATACTCCGCGTACGGGTCCAGCAAGCCTGGCGGAGCGGGGCTGCATTTGCCCGTCGAGAGAGCCGCGTGCGCACCTTCGCGGCAGGGGTACCCGTAGTCTCCGCCCGCCTGCACGAGGTCGATCTCCTCCCACGCGCCCGTCCCGACGTCGTTCACCGTCAGGGCGCCGTCGCCGGGTCGGAACGTGAACCGGAAGGGATTACGCATGCCCCAGGCGAACGTCTCCTGGCAGATCGTGCCGGGCGCCGACGGGCCCGCGTTGCAGCGCGCCGTGCCCGCGCCGAGGAATGGGTTCGTGGGCGGCACCGAGCCGTCGCGCGCGATCCGCAGGATCTTCCCGTTCAGGATGTTCCGGTCGCGCGACGCGTCGTTCGAGCCCTGGCAGCCGCTGTCGCCCGCGTAGTCGCAGCCGCCGTCCCCGATTCCCGCGTAGAGATTCCCGTCCGGCCCGACGCTCAGCTGGCCCCCGTTGTGGTTCCCCGCGAAGTTCAGGACACCGTCGAGGAGCACGAGCTCCGTCGCGGGGCTGATCAGGTTCGGCGTGGGTACATCGAGCGTGAAGCGCGAGATCCGCTCCACGGGGCTCGTCTGGCTGCTTGTCGGGCAGCCCGCGTTGTCCTTGTTGAACGTGTAGAAGAGGTAGACGAAGTGGTTCGTCGTGAACTGGGGGTCCACGGCCACGCCGAGCAGCCCTCGCTCGCCGTTCGCGCACACCGCCGATCCGAGGGAGAGCGCGGGCGTCGCGAGGAGCTGACCGTTCGCGATGATCCGGAGCGCCCCGCCCTGCGTCGTGACGAGGAGCCGTCCGTCCGGCGTAAACGCGAGGGCCGTAGGCCCCCCGACGGTCGCGACGAGAACGTCGCTGAAACCGGCGGGGACGGTGCCGGCGGCGGAGAGGGAGAGAGCCAGAAACGTCAGGCCGACAGCCCTCAACAGAGTGGATCGAACGCCAGGACGTAGAAACCGCATGAGATCCCACAGGAAGTGTTCGGAGGCAACGGTCCGCGGACGGAAACCCATCGCGAAGGAGTCTCTGTCATGATCGCCGGGCAAGGGAGAAAAGATGAAACGGCAGTCGACGAAACAGGCGAAAATGCGGAGCTTCGCCGCGGCATTCCTTCTTGGAGCGGCGTTCGTCGCCTTCGAGGCCCATGGGAAGGTCTTGACGACCCTGCCGGGCGCAGATGCAGCAGGACGAACGCGGCTCTCGGTGAGCTACGGCAATCTGCCCCTGAGCTTCGAGGCGAACCAGGGACAAAGCGAAAAGCGTGTGAAGTTCCTCGCTCGCGGCCGCGGCTACGGCCTCTTCCTCACGCCCACCGAAGCGGTCCTGAGCCTGCGCGCTTCGACGCGACGCGGACACGCTGCGGCCGAACGCGCCGCGACCAGCCGACGCGCCGCACCCGATGAGCCTGTCCGGCCCGCGGCGGTGGTGCGCATGCGGCTCGTGGGCGCGAACGAACATCCCGATCTCAAGGGGCTCGATCCGCTGCCCGGCACGAGCAACTATTTCATCGGCGACGACCCCGCGCGATGGCAGCGCGATGTGCCGAACTACGCGAGGGTGAAGGCCGCCGATGTGTATCCCGGCATCGACCTGATCTACTACGGCAACCAGCGTCAGCTGGAATACGACATCGTGGTCGCCCCGGACGCCGATCCCCGGCGCATCACACTCGCCTTCGAGGGCGTGCAGAAGCTCTCGCTCGACCCGGAGGGCAACCTGGTGCTCCGGACGTCTCAGGGTGACATCGAACAGCACAAGCCGGTGATCTACCAGGACATCGACGGGAAGCGCCAGCCGGTGGATGGGCGCTACGTGCTGCACGCGAACGGCCACGTGGGCTTTCAGGTCGCCCGCTACGACACAACCCGGTCTTTGGTCATCGACCCGGTGCTGTCGTACTCCACGTATCTCGGTGGCGGCGGAACCGACGTCGGCCGCGCCATCGCCGTGGACAGCGCCGGCTGCGCGTACGTCACGGGCGAGACGAATTCCGTCGATTTCCCCGGTGCCAGCACGAGTCTGATCCAGCCGAGCTGGTCAGGGAGCTACGACGTGTTCGTCGCCAAGCTCAACGCCGCGGGCAACGCCCTCGTCTACAGCACCTATCTCGGGGGCAGCGGCGGAGACTTCGGCTACGCCATCGCGGTGGACAGCACGTTCAATGCGTACGTGACGGGCGAGACAGATTCACCTACCGTCCCCGGAATCGGCAATATCCCGTTTCCCAGGGTTGGCGCTCTTCAGGGGGTGTACGCCGGTGGCGGCGACGCCTTCGTCACCAAGATCAATCCGGCGGGCAACGCGCTGGTGTACAGCACCTACCTGGGCGGCAGCGGGACGGAGAGGGGCTACGGCATCGCGGTGGACGGTTTCGACGAGGCCTATGTCACGGGCCACACGAGCTCCGTCAATGGCACGGGTAATTTTCCGACCGCTTCCCCCTTTCAGTCCCAAAACGGTTCGATTGGAAGCTTCGACGCCTTCGTCACCAAGGTCAACGCGGCGGGCAGCGGCCTGGTCTACAGCACGTACCTGGGTGGCAACGGCAGCGAGTACAGCCTCGACGGCGGCGCCATTGCGGTGGACAGCGACGGCAACGCGTACGTGGGCGGCACGACAGCCTCGACGAATTTTCCGGGCGCGAGCACGAGCACGATCCAGGCACTCAACGGGGGCGGATTCAACGACGGCTTTGTCGTCAAGTTCAACTCTGCGGGCAGCGCGCTCTACTACAGCACGTACCTTGGGGGCACGGCCTATGACGCCGTCAACGGTATCGCGATAGACACGGCCCGGAACGCGTATGTCGCGGGCTACACCGATTCGATCAACTTTCCAACCGCCTCACCGTTGCAGGCGTCCAGAGGCGGGCCCGGAGAAGACGCCTTTGTCGCGAAGCTCAACGCGGCAGGAAGCGCCCTCGTGTACAGCACGTATCTGGGCGGCAGCGGAGGAGAGCGTGCCTATGCCGTCGGGGTGGACCGCGGGGGCAACGCCTATGTCTCCGGGTTCACCAGCTCGACTGATTTCCCCACGGCGGCAGCGTTCCAGTCGGTCAGGGGCGGAACCGGTGACGCCTTCGTCAGCAGGCTCAACGCCGCGGGCAGCGCCTTGCGGTTCAGCACGTACCTGGGCGGCAGCACGGGGAGCGAGCACGCTTACGGCATCGCCGTGAACGCTGCCGGTAGCGCCTGGGTCACGGGCGAGACGAATTCCACGAATTTTCCCACCGCGGGCCCGTTCCAGCCGACGTTCGGCGGGTCGGCGTCCGACGCCTTCGTCACCAAGTTCGTCCTCGGCACGCCCAACGGCGACTACGACGGCGACGGCAGGACGGACATCACCGTGTACCGGCCGTCCTCCGGCACGTGGTGGACCCGCCGGAGCAGCAACGGCGTGGTCAACGCGGGCGCGTTCGGCATCTCGACCGACATCCCCGCGCCGGGCGACTACGATGGGGACGGAAAGTGGGACATTGCCATTTTTCGGCCCAGCACGGGGGCCTGGTGGATCCTCCGGAGTACGACCGGGACTGCCGCGGTGATCAATTGGGGCATTTCAACGGACGTTCCCGTGCCAGGCGACTACGACGGGGACGGCAAGACCGACATAGCGGTCTTCCGCCCGAGCAGCGGCACCTGGTATGTCCTGAGGAGCAGCGACAGTTCCTTCCAGGCACAAGGCTGGGGCTTGAGCGGGGACGTTCCCGTGCCGGGCGACTACGACGGGGACGGCAAGACCGACATCGCGGTCTACCGCCCGAGCACCGGCACCTGGTATGTCCTGAGGAGCAGCGACAGTGCCTTCTCGGCGCAGAGCTTCGGCCTCGCCGGGGATATTCCCGTGCCGGGTGACTACGACGGAGACGGCAAGACGGACATTGCGATCTACCGGCCGAGCTACGGAACGTGGTGGATACTGAGGAGCAGCGACGGAACGGCGGCGCCCCAAGCGTTTGGCATCTCGACCGACGTTCCGGTAGCGGGTGACTACGACGGAGACGGCAAGACGGACATTGCGATCTACCGGCCGAGCACCGGCACGTGGTGGATTCTCCGCAGCAGCGGGGGTTTTGGCGCCGAGGCTTTTGGACTCTCTGCCGACAAGCCCGCTGTCGGGTCGCCTCCGTGAGGGTGCGGGTGCACGTGCGGGGGGAAGGATCGGACTAGCGGTCGGTGTCGAGAATCCAGTAGTTCACGGGGGAATCGTCGGTCGGCGACGTGCTGCGGATCTCGAAGCTCGCGCCGTCCACGATCCCGGCCACGAAGAGGCTTCCGATCTGGCCGACGGCTCCCGCGTAGGAAAGAAAGATCCGCGACGCGGCGCGGACGAGCGGCGCCTGGACGGTGGCCTTTCCGCCGCGGAGCACGGCCTGACCCACGGCCTCGTTGCGGAGGGCGGCGGCCGTGCGGAACGAGGATCGGACGCTCGTGGGGAGAGCCGACTCCGGCAGCGTCCCGCTCGTGAGCGCCGACGCGTTCAAGCTCGTGATTCCGGAGCCGTCGCCGAAGAGCGCGTCGGCCCTGATCACCCCCGCCCGGAGGTCGCCCAGAATGTCGGTCGTGCTCTTCACGACGGCGAGCTCGCCGGCGGCCTGGGGGACGAGGCCGACGTCCGTGCCGCATCCGGCGCAGTCCGGCGTGTCGCTGAAGTACAGAGGCACGTTGCGGGCAAGGGCGAAGATGTCGCTGATCTTCACGCGTTGGCGCTGGCTCGTGGCGTCGAGGAACGAGAACCAGCTCGTGCTCGTGAGCCCGATCGTCTCGAGGGCGTTCGGCCCCTCGAACGGGATCTCGAACTGGATCGGCCTTCTGTACGTGCCGTCGAGGTCCTGGAACTGAAAGTACGCTTCCGCCTGATGGAAGCCGTAGGAATTGAGGTAGCTTGCCTCGAAGGTGAGCTCGATCATGCGAAACGCGGGATCGAATTGAGCGGACGCTCTCGTGTTGTAGCCCCAGGACGTGACCGGGTTCTGCGATCCGTCGCCGTTCAGCCCCCATGCGGCGGTCCATACGGCGAAAGCCCCGTCGATCGTCGGGACCTGGTAGATCTCGGCCTCGACGATCGGCGAGAAGGGCGCGCGGGGGTAGGACTGGAGATAAGACGGTGCGCGCGCGGTTCGTGCCCGTACGACCGTGCGCGGCGTGAGGCCGAGGTTGAAGGAGGGAGCTGGATTCCCGGCCTCGAGCGTTCCGCGCGACAGGAAGAGAACACCGGCCCCGATCAGGATTCGGGCGAATCGATCTCGTCCAGGCCGGAAGAACATGCCCATGAGACGCAATTTCCGCCTCCGAAGTTTACGCGAGGAACCGCCCGCCAGCGCGATTGAGAGTCAGTCGTCTAACTGAAGTGTTCGCCGAAGAGTCGAACTCACTGCCATTATGGACCCGTCGGGGAATTTCGTCCCGTGCCGTCGAACCGCGCTAGCATCGCGCACATGAGCGGGACGCGGCCCGTGCGGGTCGTGGCCGTCGCGCCCGTGCACAACCGGCGGGACACGACACTCCGGTGGCTGCGTGCGCTGGCCTCCCTGGACCTTGCGGGGCTGGATCTCACCACCATCGTCGTCGACGACGGCTCTACCGATGGCACGGCCGGCGCGATTCGCAGGGAATTCCCGCTGGTTGAGATCGTTCCGGGCGACGGAACGCTCTGGTTCACGGCCGGAACGAACCGCGGCGTCGAGGCGGCGCTCGCGCAGGAACCGGACTACATCCTCGCGATGAACGACGACGCCGTGCCGGACCGTGGGCTTCTCGCCAGCCTCGTCGCGACGGCGGAGCGGAACCCGCGCTCCGTCGTGGGCGGCCTCCTGCTCCTCAAGGGCGAGAAGGGACGCGTCGTTCAGGTTGGCGCCGAGTGGGGCGTGCACTGGGGAGGCTGGCGGCACTGGCTCCAGCAGACCGTCGATACGGTGCCTCGGGTTCCGTTCGAGGTCCAGATCCTCGTCGGGAACTGCGTGCTCTTCCCGGCGGGCGCGCTCCGCGAGTGCGGGCTCATGGACGAGCGCCACCTGCCGCATCACGGAGACGCCGAGCTGACGCCGAGGATGAGACGGGCGGGGTGGCGGCTGCTCGTCGACCCCGGCGCGCGGGTGATTTGCGAACCCGGCCGGACGTATCCAAGCCTCGGCACGCTGCCGCTCCGCGAGGTCTGGCGGCACCTGATCGTCGACAGGACGAGCCAGCACAACCTCAGGACCCGCGCCTTCACGAACTGGCGCGTCGCGCCGACGCGGGCACGGGGGATCGCCGCGACGGCCGTGTTCGTCGCTCGAGTCGCGCTGCGGCGGCTGGGCCTTTCGAAGTCCTTCCCGCCGCACGAAGACGGCGGTGCCCTGCGCGACCGCCTTCCCCCCGGGCTGTCCGCGGCCCCGGCCGGAGGCGCGCGCCCTCTCGTCGTCTACGCGTGGCCGTACCTCGACTGGGGCGGCGTGCAGATCTACTTCCTGAACCTGATGAAACGTCTGCGCGGACGGTTCGAGGTCCGCGCCGTCGTGCCTCTCGGAACCGATCCCGTCCTCCTCGCCTGGCTCGCGGAAGCCGGCGTGTCCGTCGAGACGTTTCCCGCGGCATACGGCTCGTGCCCGGCGGCGGGCATTGCCGGGAAGCTCCGGAATCGCCTCGTGAGGTTCCGGACGGACGCGGCGCTCGCGCGGCGGCTCCTCGCGCCCAGGTTCAGGGGCGCGCTCGTTCACGCAGACGTGAGCCCGTACGTCGCCGCGAGCTTCTTCGTGATCCTCACTCGATTCCGCAACGTGTTCTTCACGATGCATACGGCGACGCGCCCGCCGTGGAGCTTTCGGACGCGCCTCTCCGCGCTGGCCGTGAACGTCCTCGCCCGCTCCCCGCGCCTCCGCCTCGTGGCGACGAACGGGGATGCGAAGGTCAGCCTCGCGCGAACGCTTTCGCCACGCGAGCTCGCCCGCGTCCCCGTCTCGTACGGCAACACGGACCCCTCCGAGATCGAGGCGGCCCTCGCCGCGCCTCTCGGACGGGAGGCGCTCGCGGCCCGGCTCGGCCTTCCGCCGGCGGCGTGCCGCGTCTTCGCGGTCGGCCAGTTCCTCGAGCGCAAGGGCTGCTGGGATCTCCTCGAGGCGGCCCGGCTGCTCGATGGGCGCGGCGTCGACGCGGGCTTCGTGTGGCTCGCGAACCGGGCGCCGGCGGAGGACGTCCTCAAGCACATCGAAGGATTCGGGCTCGGAGCGCGCTTCCGCTTCCTGACGCCCGGGGACTTCGGCGCACGCCGCCTCGACGCGCTCGTCCTCCTGCGCGTGGCCGACGTGTTCGCTCTCCCGAGCCACGAAGAGGGTCTTCCTCTGGCGCTCACGGAGGCGATGTGTCTCGGGCTCGCGTGCGTGTCCACGAGCGTGAACGGCATCCCCGAGGCGATCGCGGACGGCAGGAGCGGCCGGCTCGTTCCGCCGCGGCGGCCCGACCTGCTCGCGGACGCGCTCGAGGAGCTGGCTCGCGATCCGGGTCGGCGCGCGGCGCTCGGAGCCGAGGCCCGCCGGTCCGCGTGGAATCGCTTCGCGTCCGACGAGTCCATTCTCGCGACGCTGCGGGCCTATGACGAGGCGCTCACCGCGTGAGCAGCGAGAAACCACGGCTCAGGGCGTCGGTTCTCCTCGGCGCGGCCGCGTGGATCGTCCCGACCTGTCTCGCGATCGTCGTGACGCCCATCGTCGTGCGGGGCCTCGGAACCGCGGGCTTCGGGCTCTATTCCTTCCTGACCGGGTTCCTCGCCGTGACGTTCACGAGCGGCCTCGGGCGCGCCTTCATCCAGCGCGCGTCCGGGAACGCGAGCGGCGAGGACGCCGCGGTCTGGCTCGGGACGGCCCTTCGCCTCGCGACGCGCGTGGGCGCCGCCGGCGCCGTCGCGGCGGCGCTCCTCGTCGCCGTGTCATGGCCGGACTTCTCGGCTCCCGGCGCCGGGCCGGGGGCCCGGGTCGCCGCGGCGGGGGCCGTCGCCGCCGCGTTCGCCGCGGGCGCACTTTTTCAGGTGCTCGTCGCCGTGCCGCTCGCGACCTTCCGGTTCGGCGACTACACGTGGGCCCTCCTCGTCCTCGGCGTCCTCCAGCTCGGCGGCAACGCCGTTCTCGCGAGCGCCGGCGCGGGGCCGGTGGTCCTCGTCCTGTGGGCGGCGGTCGCGACCGCCCTCGCCGGCGCCTTCGTCGTGCTCCGCGCGCGGCGTTCGTTTCCCTTCGGAGCCGCGCTGCGCGCAGAGGCGAAGCCGCTCGCGGGCTTCGCCGTCTTCGGCGGCGCCGTATTCGTCTACCAGCTCTCCGGGTACGCCCAGCTGCTCTTCGAGCGCTGGTGGATCGGCCGCACTCTCGGGCTGGACGCCGTCGCGTTCTACGTCGTGTCCATGACGCTCGCCCTGCAGCTCCATGCGGGCGTCACGTACATGGCCCGCGGAATTCTCCCGGCGGCATCCGCCGCGCGGAACACGGGCAGCGCCACGGACCTCGGGCGCCTTTATTCGAGGGCGCTCCGGACGCTGGTTCCGCCGCTCGCCGTCGTCGTCGTGACGCTCGTGTCGCTCCGCCTCGAGATCCTCTCTCTGTGGATGGGGCCGGCCTTCGCGGCGGCAGCGGCCGACGCGCTCGGCGTTCTCGCCGTGTCCTTCGGGCTGCTCGCGATACTGATCGTCCCGTGGGAGTTTTTCGAAGCTGCGGGCCACCCGCTGTGGAACGCCGTCTTCGGTGTCGCGTGGCTGCTTTCCGGAGTCGCCGTAGGCCTCGTGGCGATCCCGCGGTGGGGCGTCGTCGGCGCGGCGCTCGGACGCCTGACGCTGGTTCTGCTTGCGCCCGTCTACGTCATCATGGTCGAGCGGAAGCTGTTCGGTGGTGTGAGGGCGCAGCTCTGGATCTCC
>JAMQPJ010000491.1 GCA_023717585.1 Thermoanaerobaculia bacterium | reverse complement strand
AGCCGCGGCAGCATGCGTCGTCGCCTGGCTTCTGCGTTTCGCCGACCTCGCCGGTTTTCGTGAGGAATTCCTTCGGTTCAATCGACTCTTCTACTCGCGCTTCCTCGGCAACGCCAATTCGCCGGCCGGCATGGTCTACGTATCGGTGGTGGAGTGGAGCGAGTACCTCTCCCACTCGATCCGCGACGCCCTCGCCGACAACATCCAGGCCTTGCTGCTGCCCCTGATTCTCGTCGTGATCATGCTCCTCGTCTTCGCGAGCTTTCGCCGGCGAGGCTTCGCGAGAACGCCCTGGCAGGCGCCGGCCCTCGCATCGCTGCTCTCGCTGATGTTCCTCAGCCTGAGGATCGTTCGAGGCGGCGATTTCCGCGCTATCCCGCTGCATATCGCGATCTTCGCCGCCGCGGCAGTCCTTCCTTGGGCCGGGAGCTTCCCCAGGCCGGGGCTGGCCGCCGCCATTCTGGCCCTGCTCCTCATTCCTGCTTTTTCCGCAGCGGTGCGACACGAATCTTTTCGGTTCCACGAGGACTCGAGGCTCGCGGCAGACGGCCCCTGGCTGCACGCCGCGCGCTACATCGAGGCGCACACGACACCGGACGACCGAATCGCCTCGTTTCCGGTCATGCCGAGCGTCTACCTGGAGGCCCGGCGTCGCCCGGCCGCGGACTCGGTCTACTACCTGCCGTGGCAGGCCGCCTGGGAGGCTGCGACCCCTGGACGCCCGAGCACGTGCGCGCAACTTCGCGCCCATCCTCCGAGCTTCGTTACTTTCCAGGACGGGGCTATCTGGGGCTCTTATCCCTGGAAGGACTATGCCTCGTGTATCGACGCCTTTCTCAAATCGGACTACGAGCCGGTCGACGGGCCCGAGTTCGGGCGATTGCTCCTGAAGAGAAAGAACGCTAACCAGAATGCGCCCCGAATACGATGACGCGATGACGGGCCCGCGCATCGACCTCGGCTGCGGCCACAAGAAGGAAGGGGCTCGAGCTCGCCGCGAGCGTCACGGACTCCCGCCGCAGCGTCAAGCTCTCGACGGAAGCGTTCGCGCTGAGCCTGTGACGAGGGACGTGCGGTTTCGTCGCCGCGCGACGCTCGCCCTGGGAGCGGCCGCACTCGCCCTGGGTTTCCGCCTTTACTTCGTGCGATTTCACCTCGACTTTCTCGACGAATCTGCGGAGATCACTGCCGCATGGCTCGTGAGCGAGGGTGAGACGCTTTACGGCTCGGTCTTCTCACATCACATGCCGCTACCAGTCATGGCCGGGCATCTCGTCGCGGCGATCTCGCCAACCGACCGCGCCGAGCACTTCCGGGTCGTGCCATTTCTCGCGTATCTTCTCGCAGCCTTCGCGATTGCGCGCTCGCCTTTCGAGCGTGCAAGACCCGGCATCGGCCGCCTCGCGGCGGCGCTGTTTCTCTTCGCCCTAGCCGTGATTGCTCCATGCTTCTGGGGGCATATGCTCCTCGCCGACTCCCTTTGGGGGTGCGCCTTCCTCGTCGCTACTGTTTCGTTCCTCGTCCCTCTGCTGCTAGGACTCTCTCCGACGAGATGGGATGCGGCGCTTGCGGGAGCGTGCCTCGTCATTGCGGTTTCTGGGTCGCTCGTCGCAGCCTACCCCTGCGCCTTGGCCGGAATCCTCGGAGCAGCCGCTTTGCTGGATCGGCGTCGGCGTCGTCTCGCGGTCTCCCTCGTGGCGTCGTTCACTGCAGGCGCCATGGGCGCGCTCGCCGTGTTCACGTGGTGGCTCTCCCAATTCGGCGAACTCGATAATTTCCTGGAGGAGACCGTCCGCTTCAATCGGGACGTCTACTACCGGTTCACGTTCGGCGAGGCAAAGATCCTGCCCTCCGTCCTCTACGACTGGGAGCGCTACGTGCGCGAGGCACCGGAGCACATCCTTCACGGAGACCTCGACTCGTGGTTTCTCGTTCTCGCTTTCGTGGCCGTCTTCGCGATCGCGTGGGGAGCCGTGAAGTCGCGGTCGCACGAAACGGGTTCGCGCGCTCTCCTTGGCTTCGAAGTGTTGATTTGGTGTGCGGCGGTCGTAAGCCTCCGAGTGCGAAATGGCGGATTCCACGGCTTCCCTTTCTACCTCGCCGTTCTCGGGGTCCTCTGTGTTGTTGCCGCATACGGATTCGCGAATCGAAGTTTTCGTTCGATGACCGTCTTCCTCGCCTTAACGCTCGGGCCGGCGTTTCTGTTCGCGGCTCTCGACCGTCCCTCGTGGTCGAACCCGAGCGCGGGGGGGTGGGAATCCGGCCCGTTCGGAGCGGCCGCCCGGTACGTCCGCGATAACAGCCGCGAGGACGAACGGTTCGCCGCATTCCCGTTTCCGTCCTCTCTTTACCTCTACGCGCGGCGGCGGCCCGCAGCGGATTCGATCTACTATTTCCCTTGGCAGGAAGCCTGGGAAGCGGAGCGCCCCGGACACCCGTCCGCCTGCACGCAACTCCGCAACTTCCCTCCGCACTTCGTGTTCCTCTGGCCGGTGCCCCTGTGGGATCGTTTTCAGTGGGGGACGGGTAACTGGGGGGTCTGTATCGACGGCTTCATCAAGGAGCACTACTCGCGAGTTCAGAGCGGGAACTTCGCTGGATTGCTGTGGGAGTTGCGCCCGGGCGAGTCGCCGCCGCACTGAGCACCGAGACGCAGCAGATCGAGTTCCGCCTCGACCGCCGAAGCTAGCCGAAAAACCCCGGAACGATCGTCTCGATCGCGTCGCGCCAAAGGGTAGCGTTCGTCCTCAGCATGCGGCTTCCGTGCACCTCAGCCGTTGCAGCGGCCGCGAGCCGCGCCCGGAGGGCTCCGTCGCCCACGATCTCCTCGAGGGCTTCCGCCCAGGCCCCGGGTTCGTTCGCGGCGAGGAGCCCCGTCTCCCTGTGCCGCACGGTGCCGCGATAGGCGCCGACGTCGCTGAAGACGCCCGGAACCCCGAGCGCTGCGTAATCGAGATACTTGAGGTCCGACTTGCCGCGTGTGAACGCGTCGTCCACGAGCGGCGCGATCGCAACGTCCCAGCGCAGATGCTGCCGCATCCACGAGACGAACCTCGGATACGGGTCCTCGTTTCCCGGTTCGCGCATCCGGAACGGCAGGCCCTCGAAAAGAGAAGCCATCCTGCGCCCCACGGCTCCCCCCACGAGCTCCAGCCGCACGCTTCCGGCATGGCGCCTGAGGAGCGCCCGAAGCGGCGCGAGGACCATGCGGAGGTCCGCCTCGTGCGTCAGCGTGCCCATGTACCCGATCGTCACCGTTGCCGAACGCGACTCAAGAGGCTCCGGCGCCGAGCCGAAAAGCCTCTCGTCGAGCGCGTTCGGCACGACGAGCGCGTCGCCTCGAAGCTGCCTCACGCGCTCCGCGAGGAACGGCGTCGAGACGATCATTCCGTCAGCCTGCCGCGCGAGAAACGCAACGACCCCGCGAAGAGAATCTCCCGGATACGAATCCCACGGCTCGTCGCGGCGCAGGTCGAGCAGGTTGTCATCGAGCTCGTACACGACGGGGATGCCCGCCCGGCGGCATCGGGAGAGCACGCGGACGAACCCGTCGAGCTGTCTCTCGTACGGCCAGAGCGTGTGCCTTTCGACGACGAGGAGATCGCAATCGGGAATCGCTTCCGAGGTTCCGTGCGACAGCTCGATCCTCTCCGCGAGGGACGGATGGGAGAGCGGGCAAAGGAGGCGGATGTACGTGCAGCTATACGGAATCTCCGTGCCATAGAACCCGTGGAGGACGTGGATCCTACGCTTCGGCAAACAGGACCTCGAGGATGCCGGCGGCCGCGCGATCGGGCGTGTGGAGGCCGGCGTCGGCGATCGCCTGCGCGGCGAGGCGACGGAGAAGCGCCCCGTCCGTGGCGAGCCGTTCGAGGCACGCGATGCAGGCGTCCCGGGACGAGGTGTCGACGGCGAGCGCGTTGATCTCGTGCCGGGCGAACGTGTCCGCTCCGCCCGCCTTCGGGATGACGACCGCGGCTCCCGACGCCATAGCCTCGAGCGACGCGACACCGAGCGCCTGATACGTCGAGAGATCCGCGAAGACGTGCACCTGCGACAGCAGCGCCGAGAGCTGCCGGTCGTCGAGGACGCCGGCGAAGCGGTGCGGAAAGTCGAGGCGATAAGGACGCAGCGCGGGATCCGACCGCTCGGATCCGAAGAGGACGATCTCGACCCGGTCGCCGAGCGTCTGCGCGAGGGCCCGCATCACGTCGACGGTGAGGCCCGGCTGTCTCCTCGGCGTCGAGGGACGCACCATGGCGGCGATGCGCACGGGGCTCGCTGCGGGTTCTGGCAGGCGGGGGCGGAAGATCTCCGCGTCGAAGCTCGCGGCGACGAGCGCGCAGTCGAGACCCGTCCGGGCAACGACCTCGTCGGCGTTCCACTTCGACTTCGAGAATCGCCTCATGCCCGGCACGAGCCCGTACGAGGCGAACGCGCGCTTCCAGTCTTCCGAGCCTTCAGGGTAGAAGAGCGGCTCGTAGTCCTGGATGCAGTAGCCGAGGACCGGCGGACGCCGCAGCGCCGCGAGCGGCACCATCCACGGTATCGAGTAGTGCGCCGTGCCGATCACCGCGTCGAAACCCTGGGCCGCCTCGACGAGGTCCGACTCGCGGCCGTAGACGATCGGCACGCCCGGGGCGGGATAGCTCCTCTCGAAAACG
>JAMQPJ010000058.1 GCA_023717585.1 Thermoanaerobaculia bacterium | reverse complement strand
GTCGCCCAGCCCGAGAAGGCGGGACGCGGCGCGGTCCGGGTGAAACAGCTCCAGCTCCTTCACCTTCTCGCCGGTGCCGACGAACTTCAGCTGCTTGCCCAGGACCGTCGCGATCGAAAGCGCGGCGCCTCCGCGGGCGTCGCCGTCCGTCTTCGTGAGGATCACCCCCGTCAGCGGCAGCACCGCGGCAAAGGCCTCCGCCGAGCGGACGGCGTCCTGGCCCGTCATCGCGTCGGCCACGAACAGGATCTCGTCGGGCTCGGACGCCTCCCGGATCCGGGCCACCTCGTCCATCAGCACGTCGTCGATGTGAAGGCGCCCCGCCGTGTCGATGATCGCGACGTCGTAGCCGAGGAGCTTCGCGTCCTTCACCGCGGACTTCGCGCGCACGACGGCGTCCGGCTCGCCTTTCGGGTCGAACGCCATGAGACCGTTCTCCCTCGCGAGCGTGCGAAGCTGCTCCGTCGCGGCGGGCCGGTGGACGTCCGCGGGTACGAGGAGCACCTGCTTGCGGAACGAGGTCTTCAGGTGGAGGGCCAGCTTCGCGGCCGTCGTCGTCTTGCCCGAGCCCTGCAGGCCCACGAGGAGGATCACCGAAGGGCGTTTCTTCAGCGCGAGCGGCGCCTGCTCGCCCCCGAGGACGCGCGTGAGCTCGTCCCGGACGATCTTGACGACCTGCTGCGCCGGCGAAAACGAGGTCAGGACCTCCTGGCCGACGGCCTTCTCCCTCACCCGGGCCGTGAAGTCCTTGACCACCTGAAGGTTGACGTCGGCTTCGAGGAGCGCCGTCCGGATCTCCTTGAGCGCCTCATCCACGTGGAACTCGGTGAGGTGCCCCTCGCCGCGAAGCTCCTTGAAGACGCGCTGGAGACGATTTGAGAGGGATTCGAACATCGCCGGGGCTGCGGATCGTATCAGGCCGGCCTGAGCTGGCCTGGCAGCCCAACTCATTCATGCGCTTGACAGAGGGCCTGATTCCCGTATCCTGTCGGGGAAGCTCGGGGCGGTACGATCCGTCTAGGTGATTATTGTGTTTCCGAAAGACGTCCCTCGAGTTCCGAATCTTTCCCACTCAGACAGGCCGCCAACGACCTGATCGATCACACAGCAAGGAGAACCCCAAAATGAAGAAGTTCACGTCCGCCCTCGTCCTCGTCGCCGTTGCCGCCTCGCTCATGGCCTGCGGCCAGCCCGAGCAGAAGAAGCCCGAAGTCAAGGTCGAGGCGCCGAAAGTCGTCGAAGAGACGAAGACGACGTCCACGACGACGACGAGCACCGCCCCCGGAGCCGGCACGGCGACCACGGCCTCCACGACCACCACGACCACAACGACCTCCGCGCCCGCCACGAAGTAAGCGGTTCCTCAGGAACCGTTTCGAAACGCCCCGGCGAACGTCGGGGCGTTTTTCTTTTTCGACCCCTTTGCTTGCGACAATCGACGGGAACGGAGGAACCGATGAAGCGCTCTTCTCGATCCGCAGCGGTCCTTTTCGTTTTCGGGGCAGCCGTTCTCCGTCCGGCCCCCGCAAGCTCCGACACGATCGCGTCGACGGAGTCGTTCCTTCCGGGCGTGCACATCAACGGCGCTTCGGGCGTCTTTCGAACCGACGTCACGGTCTTCAATCCGGACCCCCTCGTCGCTGCGATCGTCGATATCTCCTACGGCGAGGCCGACCGCGACGGGACGACCCGCCCCGTGTACAGGCTTCCGGGCGGCCTCGGGCCGCTCGCGTCGGTCACACTCCCGGACATCGTGCTTTCGACGTTCGGTCTCGGCTCGAGCTATGGCCTTCTCGAGGTGAAGAGCTCTTCCGGGACGCCGGTTCACGTCACGAGCAACACGTACAACGTGGCCGGTGCGGTGCCCGGCACCTATGGCCAGTTTTCGCCCGGCCAGCCTTCCCGAAACTCGGTCGGTTTCGACAACTCGGTAGCGGGAGATCTCTACGTCACGGGAATCCCCAACGACGAGAACCACCGGACGAACGCGGTCGTCATGAACCCCACCGGGATCCCGCTCGAGGCAGGCGTGCGCCTGTGGGACGCCTCCGGGATTCCCTTCAAGGTCGTCCTCGTGAGCGTCCCCCCCTATTCACTCCATCAGCTCAACGACATCTTCAACGGCGATTTCGCGTCGGCGTCTCCGCCGACGGGCGGCCCCTGGCGCCTGAGTGTCTTCGTCAACGTCCAGAACGGGGCGCGCGCCCTCTGCTACGCAACCGTGACGGACCTCCGCACGGGCGACCCGTACCTCCTGACCGGTCAGCTCGCCCGCCCCTGAAGAGGCCGGACTCGGCGAGCTGCAGAGGCGAGGGTTCCTGATGAGTGAAACCCCGAAGCTCTTCCTGGGGGGCGACTCGCCGCTATTCGCGAAGGGGCTCGAGGAGTTTCGCGCGGGACGCTTCTTCGAGGCCCACGAAGAATGGGAGCTGCTCTGGAAGGACAGCACGGGCGACGACAAGGTCTTCCTGCAGGGCCTCATTCAGCTTGCGGCGGCGTGCGTCCACGTCGGGCGCGGGAATCCCGTGCCGGCGGCGCGCCTGCTCGCT
>JAMQPJ010000055.1 GCA_023717585.1 Thermoanaerobaculia bacterium | reverse complement strand
TGAGATCCGGTCGCCGAAGCGGGCCACGAGCCGCCTCACGAGGGCCGGGGCGAGCGCGATCTCAGGCACGGTCGGACGGAGCCGCGGCTGCGCGGAGGCTCTCGGAGCGTATCCGGGCGAGGCCCCCTGCGACGAGCTGCTTGAGCGCTGAAGGGAGGCCCTTCCGCCCGACGCGTTCCACGAGATCGGGCAGGCGGGCTTGTCCGCTCTCGAGGAGCGCGGCGAGAATCGCGCCCGCGAGGCCTTCGATCTCAGCGCCGACGGCGGCAGAGGTCGGCACGTAAACGGCTTCGGAGGCACCCAGCAGACGCGCGGGGACCGCGGCGCGAAGGAGCTCGCCGGGGGGGACGAGGTAATAGGCGGCTGCGCGGAGGAGGACTTCGACGAGACGCGTCGAGAGGAACGGCGCGTCGTCGAGGGCCGCCACCAAGTCGCGTTCCACCGTGCCCTCGGGAGCCGGCGGCGGGTCGAGCGATACGACGAGCCCGGTCGCCAGGGCGCTTCCGAATGGCGCGGCGACACGCGCGCCGGGAATCAGAGGCCCGACGTCCTCCGGCACCCGGTAGCTCGGCAATCCGGGAAAGCGGTTGGGAAGGAGAAGCGCGACGCGCGTCAGACGCGCGCCCTCGGTTTCTGCTCAGGGGCCTCGTCGGGCACGTCGTCGTCCGCGGGGACGTTCCGTCGCGACGATTCGTCGGCATTCACGAAACGCTTTTCCGCTGCGTCCCACCGCCAGCGGCGCGTCGGATCAAGCCCGAGGTCGGGCGTGATGATGAGGAGCGAGCGCTCGATCGTGAGGTCGCCCGCGCCGAGCGAGATCGCGCGCTCGACCCAGAGCGGCGGCTGGAACGCGCCCTCCCCGGCGCCGAAAAACACCGCCACGTGGAACCAGGGGCCGCCGGATCCCTTTTCCACGAAGGCCTGCGCGAAGTCCAGACGGCCGTCGCCGTCGAGATCCCCGCGGACGAAAAACGGGTGGTAACTCCCGTAGACCTCTTCGAGGTCCCGATGCTCGTCCGATTCCGCCGCGTCGCCGCCCTCGGCCGCCCTCACGAGGAGCCCGTCCTTCTTGAAGGCCTCGAGCGCCTGCTCGACGGCGAGCCGCTCGGCCTTCGTCCGGCCCGACGCGTCGAGACCGCGCGCGTCTGCGTCCGGCGCCTTCGTCGAGGGCCTTGCCGGCTTCTGGGCCGGTTTCGTCAGGAAGTGGGCGGCGGCGGCGGTCGCGGCCGCGGCGGCGAGGACGAAGAGGACGTGGCGAATCCGAACGCTCACGGCTGTCTCCCCTTCCGCGCCGGTGCGTCGATCCCGAGCCTCGCGAGCACCGCGAGGAGATCCTCCCACGCTTCTTTCTTCTGGGCCGGCTGGCGAAGGAGGTACGACGGATGAAGAGTGGGCATCACGGGAATGCCGCGATAGCTTCCCCACTTGCCGCGGAGGCGCGTGATGCCCTCGTCGGTTTCCAGCAGGAAGTGCGCGGCGAACTTGCCGAGGGCGACGAGCACCTCGGGCTTCACGAGGTCGATCTGTCTCTCGAGGTACCCGCGGCAGGAGGCGATCTCGTCGGGCTCCGGATTCCTGTTCTCGGGCGGGCGGCACTTCAGGACGTTCGCGATGTAGACGGACGAGCGAGGCAGCCCCATGCCGTCCTCGATCATCCGCGTGAGAAGCTGGCCCGCGCGCCCCACGAACGGCACGCCCTGCGCGTCCTCGTCGGCCCCGGGGGCCTCGCCGATGAACATGATCCGTGCGGCGGGCGAGCCGTCCGAAAACACGGTCTGCTTGCGGGTTTTGCACAGCCGGCACTTGACGCAGGAAGAAACTTCTTTTGCTAAAGACTGCAGCTCCAAAGCAGGAGCGCTTCGAGCGGACTGCGAGGCGACGGGAGAGCCTGTATTTTCTTCGAATGGGTAAGAGGGATCGGGGAACGCTGGCGCTGCGGGAGTCGCGCCTGGCATGCCCGCAGATTTCCTAACCTTCAAAGAAATCTTCTCTTCCTCTTCCTCTTTTCTTCCCTGGTCCTCGGACCTCTCGAGATACAGGTCCAACACGCCCAAGTCGCGATAGTAGGCGAGGGTTTCCCGGAGCGCGTCGGAGCCGGGGAGCCGCGCGGGGGTCACCCGAAGATCACTCGGTCGGGAGCAGGTCGACGGATGCGATCTCTTCGACGGCCGGTTCCGGGGACGCGAGCTGCCAGCGCACGAGGTCGAGGTTCACCTCTTCGAGCGCGACGCGGGTGACCTTCGCATGTTTGCTGTCGATCTTGGGGCGCGCACCCTGGACGAGCTGCTCGGCCCGCCGGGCAGCAATGTGAACGAGGCGGAACTTCGACTCGACGTTCGGCGGAAGCTTCGACATGAGAAGGTTGTCCTCCGTGAGATTCAGGGCGTGAAGGTCCTGAGGATCGATTCGAGGCGTTCGCGCCGGCGGCCTTTACCCGCCCGCCGCGCCACGAGGATCGAGCGAAGCTCGTCCACCGCAGCCTCCAGATCCTCGTTGATTATCGCATAGTCGAACTCCCCCCATTCCTCCATCTCCTTCCGGGCCGCTGCGAGCCGGCGGAGGATGGCGTCCGGGGCGTCGGACCCCCGGGCCTTGAGCCGTAGCTCGAGGACCTCGCGCGAGGGCGGGAAGACGATCACCTTGACGGCCTCCGGAACGTGGGACCGCACCTGGCGGGCGCCCTGGACGTCGATGTCGAGGAGAACGTCGATTCCGCTTTCGAGGCGCGGCTCGACCTCTTCGCGGGAGGTGCCGTAGAGCTTTCCGTGCACGACCGCCCACTCTAGGAACCCGCCGCGCGCCTCGATCGCGCGGAACCCGGCCTCGTCGACGAAGTGATACTCCACTCCGGTGCGCTCCCCGGCCCGCGGAAGTCGCGTCGTGTGGGAAACCGAAAAGTGCAGGGAGCCTCCGATTCGCGGGTCCTGGAGAACGCGGTGAATCAGGGTCGTCTTTCCCGCCCCCGAGGGCGAGGAGACGATGAACAGGTCGCCTCGGCTCATCGCGGTCCTCTCATTCGACGTTCTGGACCTGTTCCTTGAAAGCCTCGAGCTCTGACTTGAGGTCGAGGACGAGCTTCGTCGCGCCGGCCTCCCTCACCTTCGAGCCTGATGTGTTGACCTCGCGATGCAGCTCCTGCGCGAGGTGGTCGAGGCGCCGGCCGATCGCACCCTCGGAAGCGAGGAGGCGGCGTGCCTCGGCGAGGTGCGTCTTCAGTCGGTCGATCTCCTCGGTGATGTCCGCGCGGTCGGCGAGCTGGGCGACCTCCTGCGCGAGGCGCCCCTCGTCGAGGGGAATGCCGGCCGCCAGCTTCTCGATGCGCTCTCGAAGGGAGGCGGCGATTCGCTCGGAGATGCCGACCCGTGCCGCGTCGAGAAGGGCCACTCCAGCGTCGATCCTTTGAAGAATCTCTTTGAAGGTAAGAAGGAGAGCCGCGCCTTCCCTCGCCCGCGCGGCGTCGAAGTCCTGAAGCGCCTGTTCGACGAGAGGGACGAAAGATTCTTCAAGGGTGCCCTCGCCCGGCGCGGCCTCTTCCTGCCGGACCACCCCCGGCAGACTGAGGAGTTCGCGAGGAGAGAGTTCGCCCGGTAACCCTCTATTCGAAGAATCTTGTCTCCATTCCCTCGCATACTTTTCTGCCGCGTCCATGTCGATCCGTGCGGTGGTTGTGGCTCCCGCCGGGCGCGTCGTCCGGATCAAAACGTCGATGTGGCCCCTCTGCGCGACCCTGGCCACCGCCCTGCGGATGGCCGGCTCGGTGGAGGCGTGCTCGTCGCGCAGCTTCAGCGCGACATCGAGAAAGCGGTGGTTGACGCCGCGGACGACTACGCTGGCTTCGGTACCGTCGGGCAACGTTCCCGCGGCTTTTCCGAATCCGGTCATGGATTTCATGATGCGTCGCTCCCAGCCTCCGGCGCGCCGCCCGGCGCCTCGAACATCTGAAGGTCGTGAAGGCGACGATACATCCCCCCGGCCGCGAGCAGCTCCGCGTGCCGCCCGCGCTCCACGATCCGTCCGGCGTCGAGGACGACGAGCTGGTCGGCGCGGCGAACGGTGGAGAGCCGGTGCGCGATGACGAGGACGGTGCGTCCGGCCATCAGGCGCTCGAGGGCTTCCTGCACGGCCCGCTCGCTTTCGGCGTCGAGCGCCGACGTGGCCTCGTCGAGGATGAGGATCGGGGCGTTCTTGAGAAGGGCGCGCGCGATCGCGAGCCTTTGACGCTGGCCGCCGGAAAGGCGGGAGCCGGCCTCGCCCACCCGCGTGTCGATCCCGGCGGGGAGCGCGACCACGAAGGCGAGCGCGTTCGCCGCCGCGAGGGCCGCGCGCACGTCGCCATCCGAGGCGTCGGGACGTCCGTAGGCCACGTTGCGCCGGATGCTCTCGTCGAAGAGGACCGTCTCCTGCGTGACGAGGCCGATCTGCGCCCGCAGGGAAGCGAGCGTCGTCCCGCGCACGTCGGTCCCGTCCACGAGCACGCGGCCGGCCGAGGGATCCATGAAGCGCGGCAGGAGGCTCACGAGCGTGGATTTCCCGCCGCCGGACGGCCCGACGAGGGCCGTCACCGAACCCCG
>JAMQPJ010000052.1 GCA_023717585.1 Thermoanaerobaculia bacterium | reverse complement strand
GGGTTCGCCAGGGCGAAGATGATCGGATCCTTCGCCATTCTCTTGATCATGTCCGCGTTGATGAGCTTCGCGGCGGACACGCCGACGAAGGCGTCCGCGCCCTCGAGAGCCTCGGCGACCGTGCGCTTCTTCGTGTCGCGGGCGAAGCGCTCCTTGTACGGGTTCATGTTCTCCTTCCGGCCCTTCCAGATCACGCCGGTCCGGTCGACCATGAGGATGTTCTCGAGGCGCACGCCGTACGTGATGTAGAGGTTCGCGCAGGCGACGGCCGCCGCGCCCGCGCCTGCGAAGACGACCTTCACGTCTTCTAGCTTCTTGCCGGTCAGCTCGAGCGCGTTCAGGAAGGCCGCGGCGGAGATGATCGCGCTTCCGTGCTGATCGTCGTGGAAAACGGGGATCTTCATCCGCGCCTTGAGCTTCTCCTCGATGTAGAAGCACTCCGGCGCCTTGATGTCCTCGAGGTTGATTCCGCCGAACGTGGGCTCGAGGCGGGCGACGCACTCGACGAACTTGTCGGGGTCCTTTTCGTCGACTTCGATGTCGAATACGTCGATGTCGGCGAACCTCTTGAAGAGGACGGCCTTTCCTTCCATGACGGGTTTGCTGCCGAGCGGGCCGATGTCGCCCAACCCGAGCACGGCCGTGCCGTTCGAGATGACCGCGACGCGATTCCCCTTTCCGGTGTACTCGTAGACGAGCTCGGCGTCCCGCGCGATCTCGAGGCAAGGCTCGGCAACGCCGGGCGAGTAGGCGAGAGAGAGGTCGTGCGACGTCGCGCACGGCTTGCAGGGGACGACCTCCAGCTTTCCTTTGCGACCCATCGAGTGATAGTCGAGGGCGTCTTGTTTCGTGAAGCTCAAGCACGTACTCCTTTCGTCAATCCGGCGAGGATTCTAGAACTCCACCTGTCCGGGCCCTCATGATGCGGACGCTCTAGGTTCCGCGAATGCGGTCGACGAGCGCCGGAAGTACGATTCTCAATCGAAACTCCGGGAAGGCACGCGCCAGAGCGGAAAGGACTTCGTCCTCACCGGCGGACTTCGGCGTTTCCGACACGATGTTCCGCGTCCGGTCGAGGTAACGAAGCTGGTCCTCCACGGCCTCGCGGCCTCCCGCGGGGCCGTGGCCCGGAACGAGCGTCCGGAACGGGATTCCTCTGAGCGCTTCGAGCGCCGCCCGCCACCCGGCGACGTCCGCGTCCTCGAGGTTCGGGTGATAGTTCGTCGAGACGAGGTCTCCCGACACGAGAATCCCCAGAGAGGCGGCGTACACACAGAGGTCCCCGGGCGTGTGGGCGTGGCCGGGATGGAAGACGTCCAGCCGAAGGCCTCCCGCCTCGAGGAGAAACGTGCCGAAGACGATCCGCGAGGGGACGTACGGTCTCGCCGCCTCGAACAGGTGCGCGACCTCGGGGATTCGCCGGCGCTCGGCGATGAGACCGGGATGCTCTTTCGCCATCCGCGCCGCCGCCAGTTCGTGCGCGACGACCTCGGCGCCCTTCGCGGCGAAATAACCCGCGCCGAGCGCGTGATCCGTGTGGTGGTGCGTGAGAACGACGTGCGTCACGGGAGCAGCGGTGCGCGCACGGAGGAGCGCGTCGAGCTCGGCTGCCTGCACGTGCGACACGAAGGGGTCCACGAGAACGATCGCGCCCTCGCCGAAGAACGCCACCGCGTTCGCCCCGTAGCTCGTCGCGAGAGTCTCCCCGCCGTACGTGAAGACCGAGACGGCCTCGGAAAGGCGATTCTCCGTGAGCGAAGAGGCGCTGGCCGTCACGGCTCCCTCAGCAAGCGCAGATTCGAGATCGCCGCGATGCGATCGAAGTCCCGGTCGAGCGTGAAGAGGTGAGCGTCGGCGCGAATGGCCTGAGCCGTGATGAGACAGTCGATCGCGGCGGTCGCAATGCCGCTCCGGCGGCAGTCGTCACGGATCGTGGCTGCCAGCCGATGGTCTTCGACCGATGCGGTCCGCACTTCGAAGCCCTCGAGGATCTCTTCCAGGCGGCGGCGCTGCGCAGCCGAGCGTGTTCCCGACAAGAGCTCCTGCAGGACGATCCCCGGGACGAACATGGGCTCGTCTGACTCCACGAGGTGCCGAAAAAACGCAGCTTCCCCCGGCTCCGATCCCGTCGACGGCCTCCGCCGGCGGAAGACCGCCGAAAGCAGCGATGTGTCGAGGGCAATCACCGGCGCTGGCGATCCGCCTTGTAGCTCCAACGCGGAGCGAACTGAATCGTTCCGAGATGCTTCAGTGCGCTCCGCCGCTTCCGGGAGCGGATGAAGTCCTCGAGCGCCTGATTGACCGTTTCCCTCTTCGTCTTGAGGCCGCCGAGCTTCAGCGCCTCAGCGAGGAGGCCGTCGTCGATCGCGAGGTTCGTAGGCACGTTTGACCTCCACGTCTACACATGATCTCACACAATCATCCGGCGTCTTCACACCCGCCATGATGGCGCGGATGACTTAATGCCTCATTGGCCCCCGAGCTTCTCCGGGCATGGAGGCGGTCCCTGCACGATTCTTATTCTGAACGGTTCCGACAGGACCGGGTCATGCCAGAACCCGGCCTCCAGGGCCTCGTAGCGAGCCACAATCTCGAAGTCGCCGCGTGCGTTCTCCTCCATATAGGGAGAAAGCGGTGCATTCAGCAGCTCCTCGTCCGTTGGCTCCCTTTCAGGCTTCGGCAGACCTCGACGCAGGCAATTCAAGGCGGTCCTGATCGCCTTCAGACGACTGTTTCGATCCGCGACAATGTGTACTGAAAGACCGGCGTGTGAAGCCGAATCCCAGATTCCGGAGCTGGACTCGTCCAACCGGACTTGAATCAATCGTCTCTCGGGATCACCCCTACGGTAAACGGCCAGCTCCAACGTCGGGCGACGTCCCCAATTGAAACTGTTATTCGATGCTGCAGCTGCGAGCTCCTGCACCGGGTAGGTAAGGTCCCCGTCCGCGTCCCGCGGGACGACCAGTGCGACGTCAAGGCCAATGTTTGCCCGACTGAGAATCTCCGGAACGCCCTTCTTCCCGTTCGTACTCTCTCCCGTCACCTTGAGCTGAAGCTTCGGGGCTGCGACCACGTCCTTGCCGTGCCGTTGCAAAGTCGGTGTGCCACGCGAAGACTCAGCGTCGAAGAAGGCTGTGCGTTGGGGCGGTGGCTCCTTCGGTCCTTTTGGCTCCGTCGCCGGAATTAAGAAGAGATCATCGAAGAAGGCGAGGAACTCCTCGCCGTCGTCCAAATCATCTGTCTGGGCTCCCTCCTGCCATTCGTACTTTTTGAAAACGGCTGCGATAAACCGAGCCGCATTCGAATTGCTAGGCACTGGCCAGACTTCCTCCCGCTTCGACCAGCCATCGAAGTTAGAGATGCCCCCGAGGCTGCTCTGTCGTCCTGACTGATTCGAGCAGTCGGCCTCGGTTGAAAACTCTAGATGGAGAAATGCGGCGCCCGCGACCGGCTGGCCTGACGGTACCCGGATCCGTCCCCCGAAGCGGACCCATTTAGCGGAGGATGGCAGAGGAATGCAGCGCATGACGTCAAACCGATCTCGGGAATCAACGGCTGACGTTCGCAGCTCCATCGAGCCGGAAGACGATCGCGCGCCAGCATCGAGGGACGACCATGTGACTTTGCCTGGATAAGGTCTGTGCCCAGGGCCATCGCCGAGAGCATTCCAACCTTCGATGTCCCGGTCGAAAGATCCGTTCTTGACGAGGTTCTCCGAGGCGCTGACTCGCAGGGAAAGCCCGACGAGCAGCATTGCGAGCGCGCCATAGACGCAACGCATCGTGCATCCAGCCTAGCACCACTTCTATCCGGGACGGACGGCGGGTCGCTTCAAACCGCCAGCGTGTTCGCCCCCGCCGCGAGAGACCTCTTCACGACGTCGACGACGCGGTCCGGGGCGATCTCGGACGCCTTCTTCTCGCGGCGCGTCGAGACTTCGACGACGCCCCGCGCGAGGCCCTTGCCGCCCACGACGACCCGCAGCGGGAAGCCGATGAGGTCGATGTCCTTGAACTTCACGCCGGGACGCTCGTCGCGGTCGTCGTAGAAGACCTCGACGCCGGCGGACCTGAGCTCCTCGTAGAGCCTGTCCGCCGCCTCGAGGACGTTCGCGTCACGCTGCAGGACGGCCACCACGCACGCGAAGGGCGCGAGCGGCACGGGCCATACGATCCCGACGTCGTCGTGGTTCTGCTCGATGGCGGCCGCCACCGTCCGGCCGAGGCCGAGTCCGTAGCAGCCCATCGCGAGCGGCACCATCTTCTGGCTCCGGTCGGCGACTTCGCACTTCATCGCCTCGGAGTACTTCGTCCCGAGCTTGAAGATGTGCCCGACCTCGATGCCCCGCTTGATCCGGAGGAGGCCGCCCTTCGGCGCGGGCGACGGATCGCCGTCGCGGGCGGTCGCGACCTCCACCACTCCCTTGAACGCGGGAATGCCCATCACGTCGCGCGGGATGGAGACGTTCGAGTGATGAAGATCGTCCTTGTTCGCCCCGCACCAGAGGTTGCGCCCGTGCTCGAGAGAGCGGTCGACGAAGACGAAGACGGGATTTTCTGCGAAAGGAAGGAGGGCGAGCGGCCCGACGAAACCGGGGCGCGTCCCTGTTACCTTTCTAAGAATCTCCTCCGAAGCCAGCTTCACATGGAGCGCGCCGATCGCCTTCGGGAGCTTGACCTCGTTGATCGTGAGATCCCCGCGGATCAGGACGGTCGCAAGCCAAGCCTTGCCGTCCGCGCCGACGGCCTCGTAGATCATCGTGTTGACGATGCGCTCCGGCTTCGTTCCGAGGTGCAGCGCCTGGCCCTCCGTCGTCGTGATGCCCGGTGTCGGCGCGTTCGCCTCTCCGAACGGCTTCTCGGCTTCCCCCGCCCACGGCTCGGGCAGCGGGCCCGTGACGGCCTTCTCGATGTTCGCGCCATAGTCGCCGGCGTCGGAGAAGACGAGCGCGTCCTCGCCCGTCTCGGCCACGACCATGAACTCCTGTGAGGCGGAGCCGCCGATGGCGCCCGAATCGGCGTCGACGAGCGCGTACTCCAGCCCGCAACGCTCGAAGATGCGCCGGTAGGCTGCATCCATCTTCGCGTAGTGGAGGTCCAGCCCCTTCTGGTCGACGTCGAACGAGTACGCGTCCTTCATGAGGAACTCGCGGCCGCGCAGGAGGCCGAAGCGGGGGCGAATCTCGTCGCGGAACTTCGTCCGGATCGGGTAGAGGTTGAACGGCAGCTGCCGCCACGACGTGACCGAGCGCCGCACCATGTCGGTGACGGCTTCCTCGGCCGTCGGCGCGAGCGCGAACTCGCCGCCCTTGCGGTCCTCGAGGTGAAAGAGGATTCCGTCGTTTACATAGCGTTCCCAGCGGCCCGATTCCACCCAGAGCTCCTTCGGCTGCAGGATCGGCAGGTCGACTTCCATCGCGCCCGTCGCATCCATCTCCTCGCGCACGATTTCGATCATCTTCCTGAGCGAGCGGAAGCCGAACGGCGTGAACGAGTAGATGCCTGCGGCGAGCTTCTGGATCATCCCGGCCCTGTAGAGAAGCTGATGCGAGACCACCTCGGCGTCGCCGGGCACCTCGCGGAGGGTCACGAGAAACGACTGGGACCAGCGCATAGGTCGCGGAGATTAGCAGGCGGGGCCGTCACCGCAGCGCGAGGACCGTCTCGCCATGGGCGGCGCGGGAAGCGTATTAGACTCGCCGCCATGGATGTGACCCCGTTCTTCCAGTCGCCCGAAAAAAGCGACGCGGGACTCTCGGCGCTCGCTCGCGGCGTCGTCGGCTCGGAGATCCTGCGCATCGCCGGCGAGATCCGCGCGATGCAGGCGAAGGGTCAGCCCGTGTGCAACCTCACGATCGGCGACTTCGATCCGAAGTATTTCCCGATCCCGAAGGAGCTCCTCGACGGCACGCGCGCGGCCCTCGCGGCCGGGCAGACGAATTACCCGCCCGCCGAGGGCATCCTGCCACTCCGCGAAGCCGTCGTGCGCCTTTACGAGAGAGACCTCGGCCTCAAGTATCCCGTCGACTCCGTCGTCATCGGGGCCGGGGCCCGCCCGCTTCTCTACGGGACGTACCGCACGCTCGTGGATCCCGGCGAAGCGGCGATCTATCCCGTCCCGACCTGGAACAACAACCATTACGCCTACCTGTCGGGCGCCCGCGGGATCCCGGTGCCCGTCACGGCGGCGTCGAATTTCTTCCCGACACCCGACCAGCTGCGTCCCCACCTCTCTTCGGCGCGGCTCCTCATCCTCAACTCGCCGCTCAACCCGACCGGTACCGTCATTTCCAGGGACGCCCTCACGGCGATCACGGAGCTCGTCGTGGAGGAGAACCGGCGACGCGAACGAGCGGATGGCAAGCCGCTCTACTTCGTGTACGACCAGGTCTACTGGACGCTCACGTTCGGCAGGGCCGAGCACCACACGCCCGTGGAGGTCGTCAAGGAAAGCGCCCCGTACGTGATCTTTCTCGATGCGATTTCGAAGGCATTCTGCGCGACCGGAATGCGTGTGGGCTGGGGAGTCATGCCGCCCGCCATCCGCAGGCGCATGTCCGACATCCTCGGGCACGTCGGCGCCTGGGCGCCGAAAGCGGAGCAGGTGGGTGTCGCGGCTCTCCTCGACGACCCCGAAGCCGTCCGCGCCCATCGCACGTCCCTGCGGCGGAAGCTCGCCGAGCGCCTCGAGGCCCTCTACCGCGGCGTGATGGAGATGAAGCAGGAAGGCTTCCCGGTGGACGCGATAGAGCCGCAGGGTGCGATCTACCTCTCGGCCCGGTTCGACCTCTTCGGCCGCACCGTGAATGGAGTCTCCGTGCGGACGAACGAAGACGTGCGGCGCCTCCTCCTCGGAGCGGGCCTGGGAGTCGTGCCTTTCCAGGCGTTCGGCCTCGCGGGCGACACGGGCTGGTTCCGCCTGTCGGCGGGCGCCGTTTCGATGGACGACATCGCCGCCGCGTTCCCGCGGCTGCGCGCGCTTCTCGATCAGGCTCCGGCCCCCGCATCCGTCGTGCGCTGACCGGCAGGGCTCGCGGTCTCGAGCCTTTAACGGCGGTCCCGGGCCCGCGTCCGCCCCCGATTCGCGAGCTTCTCGGTGAGCTGGAGGTTTCGCCGGATCTGCTCGAGCATCTTGGCCTCGAGGCCGCGGCCCGCGGACACCCGCGTGTCCCGCCTCTTGGCGCGGCCGAACGCCTGGCGCGCGGCGCGCGCGTCACCCACCGCGAGATACGCGAGGCCGAGGTGCGTGAGACCGGTGGGCGTCTCGCCGAGGTCCGTGGCGCGGCGCAGACACTCGACCGCGCGATCGAATTCGCGGCGCTTGTAATGCACCCACCCCTTGGCGGCGAGAGGGAACTGGCGCATCTCCTTCGGCGAGAGCTTGAGCGAGAGGTCGGCGAGCTCCAGGGCCGCGTCGAGGTCCTCCCCCATCTCCGCCAGGGTCGACGCTCGCTGAAAATACGCGATCGAACGCGCGTAATTGGACTTCACGACTCCGAGCATTTCCTCGGCGACGCGGCTGCCTTCGCGAAATTTTCCCTCCGCCTTCAGCGCCTCGAGCAGAGTCGTGTACGCCGCCGCCGCGACCATCTCTCCCGGCGCGCGGGAAAGGACCCGTCGCGTCGTGGCGACCGCTTCCGAGGTCCGGCCGACGGCCGAGCACAGGAGCGCGTACGCGATGAGGAGCGTCGGGTTCTCCGGGTCGAGCTTCAGCGCGCGCCGGTAGAGCGCCATCGCCTTCTGCGGGTCCCGCGCCGCGGCCGCCTCGGCCTTGCGCGCGAGCAGGGCCGCCTCCCCGGCGACCTTCGGCAGCGCCCGGGCCCCGGAGGGCGCGAGGAGCTTCGACGCCTCCTGGTACTCGATGCGGTTGGGATTCAGCTCGAGCGCCGATTGGAACCGCTCGGCCGCCTTCTGCGTCCATCCGCGGTCGAGGTAGCAGAGCCCGAGCTGATAGAGGGCGTCCTCGTCGTCGGGATCGAGACGCGCGGCCTTCTGAAACGCCTCGGTCGCCTCCGTGAGGCGGCCGCGCTCGTACGCGATCGTGCCGAGGAGCGAGTACGCCTGAGCGTTCTCGTCGATCGTGACGGCCTTCCTGAGAAACGTCTCCGCCCGGGCGAGCTGGCCCTTGAGGGCGAAGAGCGCGCCGAGCGTGAAGTAAGGCAGGAACGCGTCGGGTTTGACCGCGACCGCCTCCTTGAGAACCTCGAGCGCGCGGTCGGTGCGGCCGGCCTCGTTCTCGAGGACACCCGTGTACACGAGCGCGTCGAAGTGCTTCGGCTCCTTCGCGAGAACCGCCCGCAGCATCGACGCGGCGCGATCCGTCTCGCCCTCGTTGAAATACGTCTCGCCGAGGAAGAACGCGAGATCGGCGTTCCCCCTGTCGAGCCGGTAGGCCTCCTCGAGCACCTTGACCGCCTTGTCCGGGTCGAGTGCGTAGAACGCGAACTCCGCGTCGGAGAGCAGTCCCTTGAAGCGCTCCCGACGGTCTCCCGAAAAGCCGCCCAGCATCCTCTCCTTGCGCTCGAGGAAACGCTCGCGCTTCTCCATCGCGGTCATGTGATGGTCGACGCGCGTCTCCCAGAGGTCGAGCAGCTCTTCCTCGACGAGGAGGCCCTTCCGCTCGAGCAGGTCCTTGAGAGCGAGCAGCCCCGTCTGGGCGACAAAGCCGTTCTTCTCCTGGCGATTGAGGGCGTCGAGCAGCATCTTCAGCGTCTCGGCGCTTCTCTTGACGATCTCCTCGAGGACGCTGACGCGTTCGAGAAGGTGCTCGTCCATCGAGACGCCCTCCTCCTGCTGAGTCCCCTCTTCGTACGCTTCGGAAGCTCCCGAGACGACGAGGAGCTTGCTCTGGCACTTCACGCAGTACTCGCGTTCGAGGTCGTTCGAAGCCCCGCAGACCTGGCAGATCACGAGAGCTTCTCGCCCCCCGGGCCGTCATAGCGGTAGAAGCCGCGCCCGGACTTCCGCCCGTGCCAGCCCGCGTCGACCATCTGCACGAGGAGGGGGCACGGGCGGTACTTGTCGTCGCCGAGGCCCCCGTGCAGGACCTTGAGGATCGCGAGGCACGTGTCGAGGCCGATGAAGTCGGCGAGCGTGAGCGGGCCCATCGGGTGGTTCATGCCGAGCTTCATGATCCCGTCCACCGCGTCCGGCGTCGCGACGCCCTCGTGGACCGCGAAGAACGCCTCGTTCAGCATCGGCAGGAGGATGCGGTTCGCGACGAACCCGGGAAAGTCGCGGCACAAGAGCGGAGTTTTTCCCAGCTCCTTCGCGAGGGCGAGGACGGCCTCCGTCGTCTCGTCCGAGGTCGCGATTCCACGGATCACCTCGACGAGCGCCATGACGGGCACGGGGTTCATGAAGTGCATGCCGATGAAGCGGTCGGGCCTCTTCGTGCCCGCCGCGAGCCGCGTGATCGAAATTGACGACGTGTTCGTCGCGAGGATCGTGAGGGGCGGCACGAGCGAATCGAGCCGCGCGAAGAGATCCCTCTTGACGCCCTCGTTCTCGACAATCGCCTCGACGACGAGGCCGGCCTCGGCGAGCCGCGAGAGGTCGGCCGTCGCGACGATGCGCGCCAGCGCCGCGTCCCGGTCGGGAGCCGACACCTTGCCCTTCTCGACCTGGCGCGAGAGGTTCTTCTCGATTCCCCGGAGCCCTTTTCCCGCGAGGTCGGGCGTCACGTCGACGAGCACGACCCTCTTCCCTGCGAGCGCGGCCACGTGCGCGATGCCCGCTCCCATCTGCCCGGCGCCCACGACGCCGATCGTTCCCTGTGTCATCGGATCTCGTACTCCTTCGGGGCCCTCCGCGAGGGCTCCTCGCCCGAGCCTATCAGGAGGCGGCGAGCACGAGGTGCGGTTCGCGCGAGGCGGCGGACGCGAGCGAGACGCCGATTCCCGCGAGCGACGCGAGACCCCAGACGAGAGGGCCGAAGGCCGGGACGAGAGAGGCGAGGCCGAGGAGCAGGAGACC
>JAMQPJ010000051.1 GCA_023717585.1 Thermoanaerobaculia bacterium | reverse complement strand
CTCCGAGCCGAGGATTCTCAGACGGCGCTCCGCCCGAGGAGCGTGGAGAGCGCGCGGCGTGTCGCGGGCGCGAGATCGGGGTCGGACCCGAAGAGGGCCTCCACGCTCCAGAGATCCGCGATCTCGTCGATGTCGGGCACGGTCGAAATCAGGCGCACGCGATAGCCCTTCGACTCGGCGGACCTCCTGCTGTCGGCGAGCGCGTGCGGCGACGACCACCGGACACCGGCGGGAAAGACGGCGGCCGGATCGACGCTTCCCCGCATGCCTACGAGCGAGAAGCCGCCGTCCGGCGCCGGCGCGTACACGACGTCCCAGTTCTCGGCGAGAGCGGCAAAGCCCT
The DNA here is from genome assembly GCA_023717585.1 of Thermoanaerobaculia bacterium. Lineage (GTDB taxonomy): Bacteria > Acidobacteriota > Thermoanaerobaculia > UBA5066 > UBA5066 > Fen-183. Next base: position 1,743 of record JAMQPJ010000051.1, on the reverse strand, counting down.
CGGAGAGATCCTCGCTCGTGAGCGTCGGGGCGTCGCTGCCGGCCACGAGCACGTCGCGACGCCCCTCCATGCGCGCGCGCACGACGGCCCGGGCGAGCCGTTCCCCGAGCGACCCTTCCCCCTGCGGTACGAGATCCCAGGGAGGGCGAAAGATCGCGAGCAGGGCGGGCCCCGGCTCGAACTCGGCGTAGGCGAGCACCGCGTCCCACCGGGCCGGCGACGTCAGGCAGGCGGCGAGGTCCGTCAGGAACGCCTGGTACAGCGACGTCGCGGCAGCCGCGCCGATCTCGCGTGCGAGACGCGTCTTCACGAGCCCGGGAACGGGCTCGCGGGCGAACAGCACGAAGCGCGAGACGGGCTCGTTCAGAGTCTCACGCTTTCGCTGTCACTTACGGGGCGTCGTCGCCTCGCCGGCGAAGGCCGAGACGAAGACGGACCGCTGGAGATAGCTCGTGGAATTCGTGACGTCGTCCCGGACGGCGATCGAGAGCTTCTGGCCGCCCGGAATCATGATGAGCTTCACGTCGTAAACGAAGTCCTTCCGGGCGAGGGCTTCGAACCTCTTGGCGTCGAGCTCGATCGGGACGGGCTGCGTCGTGAGCTCGGACTGCTTGCCCGCCGAGTCGATGACCACGAAGTAGAACACCACGCGGCCGCGGACCTTCGTCCCCTCGGGGAGCATCGCGAGGCGTGCGTAGGGGATCCGGATGACCACCGGCACCGCGAAGTTCTCGCGATCCGCCGGCGCGGGCTTCCCGACCTCCAGGCCCACCGCGAGCGGGTTGTCGTCGCGGGGGAAGAAAAGGGCCGACGTGACCGCCTCGCGGACCTTCGTCTCGACGCCTTTCTCGAGATAGCTGCGGCGCGCGCGCACGGTGAACCCCTTCTTCTTCAATTTCACCTCGACCTTGTGGGGGCGGTCGAGGCCGGAGCGCACGCTCCGGTAGCCGATGGAGTAGTACGACGTGTAGTCCTTCTCGATGCTCTTGAGCGAGGCGAGGACGTCGTTCTTGTTCAGGATGGCCTCGCCGCCGGTCTCCTCGGCAATGAGGTTCAGCATCGACTGGAGGTTGTTCCTCTCGAGGAACGTGTCGAGGCGCTGGCCCTGGGTGCGGTTCTCGGCGGACACGTTCGAATCCACCGAGAGGCCGGACGCGTCGATCGGGTATACGGAAACGCCTGAAGCGTTCGCCGCCTGCACGACACCGAGGTACTTCGTGGTCCGGTCGAACTCGAACAGCGAGGTGGAATGCCTCGTCGCGTCCCGGTACTTGTCCGAGATGTACTGCCAGAGCTCCGCCCCCGGCGACTGCGGAAGGCCGTCGGAAACGTGGATCAGCATCTTGCGTCCATCGACGCCCGCGAGCTGGTTGATGGTCGTCTTCATGGCGTCGATCGTGAAGGTCAGGTCGTTGTCGAGCGACTGGCAGTAGCTGCGGACGCGGCCCGCGGCCTGGTCGGCGCTGCTCGAGTCGTCGATCGCCTGAATGACCTCGCGCCGCTCCGACTGGATCTGCTGGCCGAGGGCGCTCTCCTCCTCGATCTGCTTGAGGACATCGGACAGGTCGCGGCCGTCGTTCGTGAACTTCCTCCGGATCTTCAGCGTCCGGTTCCACGAGACGATCATGCCCTCGACGTTGTCCTTGACGGAGTCGCGGACGAACGTCTCGACGTTCCGGAGGACGCGGTTGCGGTTGAAGGGAGCGAGGTGGAGGTTGTCGATGAAGATGACGATGCGGGTCT
>JAMQPJ010000037.1 GCA_023717585.1 Thermoanaerobaculia bacterium | reverse complement strand
GCGCCCCGGCCGGCACCTTGAGCGTCAACCGGCCGTCGTCCGAGCGGACGGATCCGCCCGCGAGCCCGATCGTGGCGGACGACGGGATCGCGACGGGGAGCGGCATGATCGGCGTGACGACCGGATCGCCCGACGCGTTGTCGATCGAGGAGTCGAAGACGTCGACGCTTCCTGAGGTCACCTTCACCTGCAGCGTCGCGTCGTCCGGGATCGTCGCGTTGGGAAACAGGTCCTGAACGCTCGGCTGCGTCCAGCCGAAGGCCCCGAGCGAGCCCGTCGCCGTCGCGACCGTCGCGCCCGAGGCGCTCTTCAGCGTGAGGTCGTAGCCCGCTCCGTCGGCTCCGGCTGCGAAGCCCACGTTCGTCCGAAACGTCGTGTTCTGGCGAATGCCCGTGATGACGGCACCGGCGTCGGCCGACATGAGAAACGAAAGCAGCGGCGTGGGTTTCTGCTGGGCCCCGAACGTCCCCGGGTTGACGCCGAGAGGATCGACGTTGCTCGTGCGGCAGAGGATGCCCACGGAGGCGTCGGTCTCGAATCGCACGGCGCCGGCCGAACCGACCGGCTGGCCCAGGAGCGAGCCGAGCACGTCGACGACGTCGAGGATGCGCCCGCCCCCGACCGTGAAGGTGCGCGAGACCGGGTTGGGGTTCGAGGCGCCTGCGGCATGGAATGAGACCTTTACTTCAGCGTCCTCGTCCGTCGGGTTGAAGAACCGCCCGTCCGTCCGGAAGAAGGTGTCGTTTCGACCATTCGCGCGCGCGACGCCGTTCACGACGACATCCTGATAGCCTGAGGGCAGCTCCTCGAACGAGAAGAGCGAGCTGTCGCCCGTGAGGTTGTCGACGACGACGGAGTAACCGGCCGCCCGGCCGCGCGTGACCTGCACCTCGGCCCGCGCGACCGACACGGCGCCCGCGAAACTGCCAACTCCGAACTGCTGGAATCCCGCCGCATCGAGGGAGTAGTCCTGTGAGCCGACCTCGACGCCGTCCGCGTCGTAGACCGTCACCGTCGCCGCTCCCCCGCCGGCATCCGGGAAGGCGACGGCGACGTTCGTCCGGTAGCCCGTGCTCCCATCGGCCGACTGGCTGACCCAGAGGCTGTGGGCCGTCGAGCCGGGAACGAGCAGCCGGTCGTCCGCGAGAACCGGGAGGGCCACCCCGTACGTTCCCGACGCCGCCGTGTTGTATGTCCGGGCCCGGATGAGAAGCGGCGCGTCGCTCGAGACCTGCGTGGCCCCGGCACCCTGCGCGCCCCAGATCAAGTCGAGGACGTTCCGGTACACGACCGTCGCACCCGCGGCCAGTGTGACCTGGCTCGGCGTCGTGCCGTTCGCGGGGACGAGCGAGATCGTGACCTGGGCCGGGACGCTGCCCGGATTCGTCACCGCGAGGTCCGAGACGAACCGGGTGTTGTTCAGGCCACCGGCGTTGACCGTGCCCGGGATCGTCCAGACGTTCGCGGCCGCCGAGAGGCGCGCGGGGACGACGAAACCCGCCGTGACCAGGAGTGAGAATGCGAGGCGGCTGAAGAGGCTCTGCATGGCACCCCCTCTCAACCCCGGAGGCTCTCCTTCGAGACTCTGAGAATGAGTTTCAGGAGCGTACTCCGATTTCGGAAGGGGGAGCCGGGGATTCGTCAGGCCGGAACGGGACGCCCGGAACCGCTCAGGGAAACTGCGCGGCCCGGCGGCCGACGTTTGCGAGCGCGGGGCTGAACGGGTCCGTGATGTTGATCGTGAGGTCCGTCGTGAACCACGACGCGTACGTCGCCTCGTCGATCAGCAGGAGCAGGACGGAGCTGCCCGGGTGGCTCTTCACATTGAGGTTGTACGGGTCGTCGCCGTGATCGAGATAGAGCTTCTCGGACGTGAAGTACGCGAGCTCGTGTCCCGCGATCCACACGGGCTGGACCGGGACGTTCGCGACGCGCAGCACCTCGTGCAGGAACGCGACGCTCCCGTGGCAGCCCGCCGTCCAGTGCGCGAAGCCTGCCGTCGGGCGGGCCGGGTCCATGTCCGTCGTCCCATTCACGATCTTCGACACCGGCACCCAGCCCCGGTACTGCCAGACGGCGTTGAAGTTCCCATACGTGCCGGCCCCGTAGTAGTGAGAGAGGTTCAGCCGCATCCACTGCAGGACGTTTCCGATCGTCTCGAGGCGCGTCGCCCCGACGAGCCCGGCCTGCTTCAGGAACGGGTACGTCCACATCGGCGGCGCGAAGGCCGTCTGCGGCCGGTTGTTCGCGCGGAGCGGCGGGAAGTTCGCGCCCGCGTATGTCCCCATCCCGTAGTTCCCGTTCGGCAGGTACCAGGCCATGACCGAGCTGTCGAAGAGCGTGCGCAGCGTCTCGTCCGTGTCTCCCGCAAGGCTCCATGGAACCTCGTGCGTGATCTCCAGCGCGAGCGAGAAGCCCACGTGAGCGGTGTAGAGCTTCCACATGTAAGCCGGCGTCACCCACTCCATGACCGCGAGCGTGTCGATTCCGGTTTGAGGGTGCTGGTTCGCGGGCTGGTCGCTCAGACCCCCGATCGGCATCGCGGCCTGCGGCGCGCCCTGCGCGAGCCACGCCTTCGCGTCGAGGTACGCCTGGTTCAGGTCGTCCTGCTGCGCCGGTGACCAGGTCGCCCACGCGATCTTGTCGGACTCGGCCGGCGGTATGTACGAGTTCGACATGTTTGCGGGCCGGAACTGCCACTTGATCGCGGCCGCGACGTTCGGGTTGAGGGAGAGCCACGTCGCGAGGTCCGGGCGCACCGTGAGGGTCGCCTCCGCGCTCGTCGTGCTTCCGCCCAGCGTATCCGTCACGACGACCGTGAATTGGGCGCTGTTGTCGGAGTAGACGGCCGCGGGCGCCTGATGGGACATCGACGTCGCACCCGGGATCGGGACGCCGTCGCGGAACCACTGATACGCGAGCGTCCCGGTGCCCGACGCTCCGACCACGAACGACGGCTCGTCGCCGACGTCCACGGTCAGGTTCGCCGGCTGCGTGAGGATCTCCGGCTGCGGCGGGGTGGGAGTCGGCGTGGGAGTCGGTGTCGGAGTGGGAGTCGGTGTCGGCGGCGGCGGAGTCGGCGGCGGGGTCGGGGTCGGCGTGGACGTCGGAGTCTCGGTTGGAGTCGACGTTGGAGTCGAGGTTGGAGTCGACGTTGGAGTCGACGTTGGCGTCGACGTCGGCGTGGAGGTTGGAGTTGGTGTCGGAGGCGGCGGGGTCGGTGTCGGCGTTGTCGCCGGGGGTGGTGTCGGAGGTGGCGGCGTGGACGTCGGAGTTGCGGGAGGCGGAGTCGCGGTCGGAATCGGAAGCGCGAAGTAACCGCTCACGTCCACGACAAGATGCACGGATCCCGACGGCTGCAGACTCACGACCGAAAGCGTGCCCGCGACGAGGCCTACCATCGCGCCGGTCGCGCGCGCTCCAGCCGCCCGATAGCTCACCGTATTCGTCCCGGGCGCGGCTCCCGATCCGGGGTACACGGTGAGTGATCCCTGCGCTGTCGCGCCAACCGCCGTCACGTTCAGCGACACCGCCAGTGCTCCCGGCGGCACGCCGCAGCCGGCAGCCGTCAGGTCGAACGCGCGCGGGACGCCCGCCACGAGCGCCGGGCCGGCAAGCGGCGCGTCAGCTCCTCGCGTGTCGATGAGGCGGCACGGCGCGAGCACGTAAAAGTCGGTGGCTGCAGGAGACGAAGCACCCCCGGACACTCCGCTCAGGCAGGCGACCACCAGGAGGACCGTGACGGCCGGACGAAATCGGACCCGCGGAGCGTGCATCGCGCCTGTGACACTGCAATGCCGTTGCCACAAGGCATCGGCAGGCCGTGGCCTGATTCGCCAGCATCAAGGGAGGGCAGGCGCGATCGCGCGGGACCTCGCCCGTGTACCCCGCGCCGCGTGTACGCCCAAAAAAAGGGGCGAAGCGATGCCGTCTCACGTTCCTGTTCCATGACATGCGTGGAACGTGTCGGACACGCTCCGGCGGGAGCCCGACCCGGACAGGCATGGGGATGTTTGCTCTGAGGTGCTGCTCGGGTCGATTCACACGAAAGTGTCACTTCTAGGGGCGGTTCCGACACTCTGCGACTGATACATCCGCATCGGCTGCTCCCAAAGACGCGTGGAATGCTCGAACTCCTCAATTCCTGGGTCTGGCCGCGATCTTGCGGCGTTCCCGGCGATAGGAGGGGCCATGCTTACCGTCCTCGTTCTCTTGGCCCAGGTATCAGCTGCCCCGGCTCCAACGCCAGCCGTGGAGCCCGTAATCGCCGCCTCGAGCGGCAGGACTCGGACCCTCGCAGACGTTGCTCGGGAACGAAAGCTCGGAAAGAAAGGCGTTCAGGGAGGAACACTCTCTGTCGCCGGCGCTCCGATCTCAGCCGCCGACGTTGCCGCCGCGAGACGATCCGCTGCGACTGTTGACGCAGAAGAAGCCGCGTGGCGCACCCGGAACGCTCAGGCCCGCGGCGAGCTGGCACAGGCGCAGGCCACGCTCGAACAGGCAAACGCCTCGCTCCCGTCCTGGTCCGTGACCGGGCGAGGGGGCGCGCACACGGCCGCTGTCCTGAACCAGATTCGCGAAGGGGCGCTCCTACCGTACCGGATTGCAGAGTCCGAGGCTCGCCGCGAGGTTGCCGCGCTCCCCGAGGCCGCGCGCAAGGCCGGGGCGCAGCCGGGGTGGGTCCGCGGCGAAGAGGTTCAGGCGGATCGGAAAATCAGCCTGCGCGAGACGGAGCGGCAGATCAACAACGGCGACGCGCCGCTCCCGGCAAGGGAGAGGGACGATAGGGGAACTGGCTCGAAGTGAACCCCGGAGACTTCGGCATCGCACCGGTCAACGCAGGACCCCAGGCCCGCTGGCCGTTCACGATCAGGGCGGTTGCGTGACGGACAGGATTTCAATCCAGTCTGGGTCGAACGCAACTGCGGAAAACCGGCCTGGCGAGGGTTCCCCGATGATTATCCTCGTGTCCTTGAGATCGCCTTTCTTTTCGGGATAGCGAAGAGGCCGGAACGTGACTCGCGCGAGCGAGACCGACTGTCGCTGAACATCGAACCAGTCCGAGCCTGGAAGGGCACTCGTAGAAACGTAAAAGATGAACGGGTAGATGGTCTGTCCTGCAGGGGCAGCCATTGCCGTACCTCCCTGACGAGAAATTGAGATCTCCGAAAGGCCGGAGTTCTCGACGGACACCCGGAGCATGCTCCACTGCGGGTCGGTGGGACCAGTGAGGTCAATGTAACCGAGGTTCTTGTTGCATGAAGGAAGAAGTAGCGCGAGCGAAAAGACGACGCCGAGGTGGAACGCATGAATCTGAAAGCGGATGAGCCCGCGAGTTGAGCGCATGACATGGCCTCCATCTTCCTTCCGGGGAAGCGGACACCGTCAACTTGGGCTCGTCGCGGCGAAAGATCTTCAGGGTTCTTCAGGGATATTCTGGAAATTCGCGCCCTCCGCTTCTTTGACGCGCAGAGGCGAGGGACTTTCACGAAACCGTTGTGGGATTGGTGCGCCCAGGAGGACTCGAACCCCCAACCTTTTGATCCGTAGTCAAACGCTCTGGTCCAGTTGAGCTATGGGCGCACGCGAGGATCGCGGGGACGGGGACCTTAACGGAACCCGCGTCCCGGCGCAAGTCCCTGCATTCGAGGCTGTTGGCGGGCCTCGTCCCGCGTCGCCTAAACTTCGTCCCCGCCCGCTCGTATATCGCCCCAGGAACCATCGAGGAGGAAACTCCGCATGACGGCCGCGATCTCTCTCAAAGGTGTCGTAAAGCGCTTCGGCAAGTTCGCGGCGGTCGATCAACTCGACCTCGAGATCCCTCACGGCACGACCTTCGGCCTGCTCGGCCCGAACGGCGCCGGGAAGACGACGTCCATCCGCATGATCATGAACATCACGAAGCCCGACTCGGGCGAGATCAGGGTCCTCGGCGAGAAGATGAACGACAAGCTGCAGGAGCGCATCGGCTACCTGCCCGAGGAGCGCGGCCTCTACCGGAAGATGAAGGTCGTCGACCAGCTCCTCTTCTTCGCCGCGATCAAGGGTGTCGACAAGGACACGGCCATGAAGCGCCTCTCGCCGTGGATCGATTCGATGGATCTCCGCCCGTGGCTCCTGAAGAAGACCGAGGAGCTGTCGAAGGGCATGCAGCAGAAGGTGCAGTTCCTCGGCACGCTCGTGCACGACCCCGAAGTGCTCATCCTCGACGAGCCGTTCTCCGGCCTCGACCCGATGAACGTCATCCTCGTGAAGGATTTCCTGACGGAGTTCAAGCGGCAGGGCAAGACGGTCATCTTCTCGACGCACGTCCTCGAGCAGGCCGAGAGAATGTGCGGCTCGATCGCCCTCCTTTTCCGCGGCAGGAAGATCCTCGACGGCCCGCTGAAAGACATCAAGCATTCGTACCGCGACCGCGTGCCGCTGCCGCCGCCCGTCGAGCCCGAGCCCGAGCTGGAGAAGATCTTCATCAAGGCGGTCCAGGAATCGGGCCTCGAGGCCCCTACCGCCGAGGAGCTCAAGTGATCATGAACGCCAAGCTGCTCGCCATCATCAAGCGCGAGTACCTCCAGCAGGTGCAGGGGAAGGCCTTCTGGATCTCGACGTTCCTCATTCCGACGCTCGGCCTCGGCCTCATCTTCATCCAGGTCGCGCTGACCAAGACTCTCGTCGCGAAGGGCAAGATCGCTGTCGTCGACATGTCCGGCCGCCTCTACGAGCCCCTCCTCGCCGAGCACCGCGCGCGCCCCGGCGACGAAGACGAGAGCGCGAAGAAGGAAAAGAAGGAAAAGCTCGCCGACACCAAGACGCTCGACGAGGCCGCCGCGACGACGAAGAAGCAGCGCGTCAAGACGCAGCTCGAATTCTCGCGAGTCGACGCGACGCCCGAGACGCTTCCGGCCGTCCGCCACCGCCTGAACGAGGACGTCCAGAAGGGCCGCCTGAAGGCCTACATCGTCCTCGACCAGAAAACGATGGAAACCGGAGCCGCCGAATGGCGCGCCGAGTCGGTGAAGTCCGAGGTCGTCATGCGCGAACAGATCGCGAACTACCTCTCGCGCGCGGCCACGAAGGAACGGCTGAAGGACCGGGGCGTCGACCCGACGGTCTACGAGGCGGCGCGCGTGCGCGTGGACCTCGACCCGCGCGAGGCGAAGGACGTCGAGAGCGGCGAAAGCGGGAAGAACGTGGGCTTCAACATCGCCGTCTCGGCCACGTTTTTCTTCCTCATCTACATGTCGATCTTCATCTACGGCGCGTACATCATGCGGGGCGTCCTCGAGGAGAAGAACAACCGGATCGTCGAGGTCATCGTCTCGTCCGTGCGCCCGACGACGCTCATGCTCGGGAAGATTCTCGGCATCGGCCTCGTGGGCCTGACGCAGTATTCCGTGTGGGCGTGCCTCGCCATCGCGATCACGCTGCCCGGCGCCGCGGCGCTCATGGGGATGTCGGAAGGCATCCCGCCGATTCCGGCGGGCACGGTCGGGGCCTTCGTCCTCTTCTTCCTGCTCGGCTACTTCCTCTATGCGTCGCTCTACGCGGCGCTCTCCGCTCCGTTCAACACGGAGCAGGAGGCCCAGCAGTTCGTGATCATCCCCGGCATGATGCTCGTCCTCACGTCCACGACGTGGTTCTTCGCGTTCAACCAGCCGAACGGCACGCTCGCGACGGTGCTGTCCTTCTTCCCGTTCACGGCGCCGCTCATGATGTTCATGCGGATCTCCGTCCAGACGCCGCCGCTCTGGCAGATCGGCCTCTCCGTCGCCATCCTCGTCCTCACGATCTGGGCAGTCGCGTGGTTCGCGGGCCGCGTCTATCGCGTGGGCATCCTCATGTACGGCAAGAAGCCCACGCTGCCCGAGATCTTCCGCTGGGCGTTTCAGGCGGACTGAAACCGCCGGCTCGCTGCTAGTTTCGCCTTTCGGCCTTCTCGAGCAACGCCGGCAGGCCGACGAGATCGACGCGGATGCGGCGGGGAGCACTTCTCTCTTTGAACAGCCTGTTCTCCTCCCCAGTTGGCACTTTCGTCACGAGGAACCGACCGTCAGCCGTCACGTCCCAGCCGGCCAGAGGAGTCGCCCCACCCTGATCGTGCGTGAAGAGCTTCGACGGTTGGTCGAATTCGAGCCCCGCGGACGTTCGCGTCACCCGGACCCGGTAGACCGTCATGCTGAAGACTGACGCCGGAGGCGGCTCCCGGAGCCGGTAATAGAGATACGTGCCGTCGCGCGACCAGAGGGGCTCCCGGCCGCCTGACGTCGAGACCTGCCGTGGCGGGCCTGCGCCATCGAGCGGACGGACGTAGACCTCGAATCGCCCCGATTCGTCGGTGCCGTAGGCGAGCCATTTCCCGTCGGGAGAGAACTGGGGCCATTGGACGTTAAACCGCGAGTCCTCAAGCCGCCTTGCCTCGCCGTCACGCGGCTGCAGCCAGATCTTGAAGCGGCCCGACTCCAACCGGGCGAACGCGAAGAGAGAGCCATCCGAAGACCAGGCGCCGACGACGACGCCACCCTCGATCGTGGAGAGCCTCTCGATTCGCTCGGAGGGCGAACCCAATCTCCGGACGTAGACGCGCCGCGGCCCTTCGTGGTCTGAGGCGAAGGTCACCTCGGACGTTTGTGGACCCCACACGGCACCGGAGTGGTTGCCTTCGAAGGTGACGTGCTGCCGCGTCCCTCGCTGAAGGTCGAGGACCTCGACCTCGGCGCCTCGAGCATTCCGCGGCAAGAGGAGCCTCCTGCCGTCGGGGCTCGTGCGCGGGAAGAGGTAATAGCCCGCGGGCGCGTCGATGGGAGTCTCGCGGCCCGACTGGTCGCACCACGCGAGAGTCCGGAGATTCTCGGGCCAGATGCCGCCCGGCGCGAACGCGATCCGTCCGTCATCGGAAAGCGCGATTTCTGCCGATCCCGTCTCGAGCGTGTAGCCGTCCGTCCCGACCGAATGGGAGAAACCGCCGAGGATCGGTGTGGGCGGCCCCGCGAGCTCTTGCCCGGACGGCGCGAGTCTCGCCGCGACGAGAACGCCTTCCCGCGCGACCAGCAGGACTCCGGGCGGGGCCCAGCGCGCATCCGAGCCCCCCTCGAGGAGCAGGACACGATCGGTGGCGCCGGGACGCTGCAGGTAGGTGCGGGCGAGATCCCATCGCTGAAGGCTCGACACGGTGTGTCTCACGGCCGTGTAGAGGATTCGCCCGCCCGGAAACGCGTGCGGCAACCGGTGGCTGAGCTCGCCTTCCTTCTCGTCCAGCTGCGTAACGGCTTCCGGCTTCCCGCCCGTCTCCGGCACACGCTTAAGGGTCCCCGTCATCGCCGCGAACACGATCGATCCCTCCGCGGACCACGTCGCACCGAATTCCGCGTCGCATTCGCAAAGGGTCGTCGGCGGCCCTCCCTCAATTGGTATCTTCTTCAGGAGCCGTTTCGAACCGTCGCGAACGCTGAAGGCGATCCACCTCCCGTCGGGTGAGAAGACCGGCTGGCGGCCGCCCTCCGCCCCTGGAATCGGCGTGGCCTCCCAGGCATCGATGCTCCGTATGAAGAGCGTCGGCTCGTTGAAGTCGTAGTCGGATCTCGCGAGGGTCGCAGCCGAGAAGACGACCCGCTTGCCATCGGGCGAAAGCGCGATCGCGTCTTGCGGTGTGCCGAGGTAGTGGCCGGCGGGCAGCTCGAACTCGAAGCGCGCCGCGGGTGCACCGCCCCTAGGGGTATTCGGCCGCAGGACGGTGAATGTTGTGACGCCCGCCGCGAGTGCCGCGACGGCCCACGGGAGCAGTCGGCCGACCACGCTGCCCGCCGTGTCGATTTCGGCCTTCGAGACGATGCCCGGTGACGACGGATGCTCGAGGACGAAACGCGCCTCGCCGATGTCGCGCAGGCGCTCCTTGGGGTCGCGTTCGAGGCAGCGCTCGAGGAGGCTCCGTACGTTTGTCGGCGTAGAAGCTGGGAGTTGCTTCCAGTCCACGGGCTCGCGAAGGACCGCCGCGAGCGTGTCGCTCACGGTCTCGCCACGGAATAGCCGCCTGCCCGTGAGCATCTCGTAGAGGACGACGCCGAAGGCCCAGATGTCCGAACGCTTGTCGACCGGTCTGCCGCGCGCCTGCTCCGGCGACATGTAGGCCGCCGTCCCGAGGATCATGCCCGCCGCCGTGCCGCGCGCGGTCAGCGTCGGCGAGTGCGAGATGTCCGGCGACGAGGGGTCGCTCTCGAATACCTTGGCAAGGCCGAAATCGAGCAGCTTGACTCTGCCTTCGCCAGAGACCATGACGTTCGCGGGCTTGAGGTCGCGATGGACGATGCCCCTCTCGTGCGCGGCCTCGAGGGCCTCGGCGATCTGACGAGCCAGAGGAAGAGATTCTTCGACTGGAAGAGGTCCGGAGGCGATCTTCTGGTCGAGGCTCTCGCCTTCGACGAGCTCCATCGCGAGGAGGTGTCTCCCCCCACTTTCTTCGAATGAGTAGATGGCGGCGATTCCGGGATGATTGAGCGCTGCGAGCAGCCGAGCCTCTCTCTCGAAGCGCTGCTTCCTCTCTTCACCTTCCAAGAAATCTTCGGGCAATACCTTTACCGCGACTTCTCGACTGAGGCGAGGGTCACGTGCCCTGTAGACCTCCCCCATCCCTCCCGCGCCCAGGAGGGCGAGGACCTCGTAGGGGCCGAGCCGTGCGCCGGGAGCGAGCTTCACAGAAACCAGTCTTTGCCGAGATGCTATCTCAAGAAAAAAGCGCCCGTGCCTTTCGGGCACGGGCGCGACAAGCAATTCCGACGAGACTTAGGCGAGGACCGGAGCGAGCGTCGGCATCTCCGCGCGCGTCGGAGCCGGGACCATCGGGAGATAGGCGGGTTCCCAGACCATGGCGGCGACCGCCTTCTGGATCTCCGCGTCGGGTATCTGTCGCCCCACGCCCGCGTTTCGCGCCTCGGCCACGACCGCCTCGGCGATTCGACCGCTGATGCGCCGGATCTCGTGAGTGAACGGGAAGAGGCTTCCGGAAGCGAGATCCGACTCTTTCACCTCGTCGGCGAGCCGCTGGGCGGCCACGGCGAACATCCCGTCGGTGACCTCTTTCGCCTCGGCCACGAGGACCCCGAGGCCGACGCCGGGGAAGATGAAGGAGTTGTTTGCCTGGCTGATCGTGATCGAGCGACCCTGATAAGGCACCGGGTCGAACGGGCTTCCGGTGGCGATGAGCGCGCGTCCGTTCGTCCAGGCCACGATGTCCACGGGCTTCGCCTCGCTCTTGCTCGTCGGGTTCGACATCGGGAAGATGACCGGGCGTTCGACGTGTTTGGCCATCTCACGCACGATCGCTTCGGTGACTGTGCCCGGCTCGGCGGACGTGCCGATCAGAACCGTGGGCTTGACCGCCCGAACGACGGCCAGGAGATCCCGCGACGAGCCCTTCTTGAGTCCCAGCTTCGCGGCGAGAGCCGCCGGCCATGCGAACT
>JAMQPJ010000017.1 GCA_023717585.1 Thermoanaerobaculia bacterium | reverse complement strand
CCCTCGCTTTTCGCGGGGTGATCTCCGTCTCCTTGCCGGCGCCGAGGACGTAAAGGCGCGCCGCCCCCTTGCGCTCCAGGGGAAGAGTGAAGACGGCTCCGTCGGCCGCCGGAGCGGCGGGCGCGGCGGCAGCGACGCGCGCCCTGAGATCGGCCGGAAGCGACGCCAGGGCCTTGGTGCGGCCCTCCCCGGCCGCGAACACGACATGGGCGTCGACGCGCGCCTTGCGAGCCTGGCCGTTCAGGATCGAGATCTTGAGCAATGAAACCTCCGCCGGACCGCTGCCCGGAGACGATTGAAGTCTAGCGCGGCGGCTGCCTCTAGAATCACGGGATGACCGAGGCCCTTCTCGAGACCCTCCTCCCCGGGCTCCCTCCGCCGCGGCGCGGCAAGGTGCGCGACGTGTACGACCTCGGAGATCGCGTCCTCCTCGTCGCCACCGATCGGATCTCCGCCTTCGACGCGGTCCTCAGCCCCGGCATCCCCGACAAGGGGAGAATCCTGACTGGGCTCTCGAATTTCTGGTTCCGGAAATTCGCCGGCGTGGTCCCGAACCATCTCATGGAAACGGATGCCGCGCGCTTCGGCGGCGCCCTCGAGCCCCATCGCGAGCTCCTTCGAGGGCGGGCCGTGCTCGCGCGGAAGTGCCGCGTCGTGCCCTTCGAGTGCGTTGCCCGGGGGTACCTCGCCGGTTCCGGCTGGAAGGACTACAAGGCCGCGGGACTTGTCTGCGGCAATCGCCTGCCGGCCGGACTCCGTGAAGCCGACCGCCTCGGGGAGCCCCTTTTCACGCCCGCCACGAAGGCGGAAACGGGTCACGACGAAAACGTCCCCTTCGCTGCCATGGCCTCCGCACTAGGGGAGGCGCTCGCGGGGCGCCTGCGCGACCTCACCCTCGCGCTCTACGGGGGAGCGGCCGCGTACGCCGAGGAACGCGGAATCCTGCTGGCCGATACGAAGTTCGAGTTCGGCCTCGACGGCGAGGGCGCCATCGTTTGGATCGACGAGGCGCTGACTCCGGACTCCTCGCGTTTCTGGCCGAAAGAAACGTGGAGACCGGGAGGCTCGCCGCCGTCCTACGACAAGCAGTTCGTGCGCGACTTCCTCGAGAAGACCGGGTGGAACAAGACCCCTCCGGCCCCTGTGCTGCCCCCGGACGTCGTGGCCGGCACGCGCGCGCGCTACGTCGAGGCCTACGAGAAGCTGACCGGGATCCGGTTCGGGGGCTGAGCCTTACCGGGCGTTACCGGGCCTGACGGGACCTTCCTGGGCTTATTGGGCCACCGGCTCGTCCGCGAAATCCTCGGGGGCCGCGTCGGAGTCGGGCGGAGCCTTCGCGAGCTCCCTGTTCACCATGTCCTGATGGACGACCTCTTCCGCGCGAAGCTCTTCGAAGAGCTTCCTGACGGGCGGGCTCAGGGGAAGCTTCAGGGCCTCGTCGAAGTACACCCAGGCCTTCACTTCGGCGTCCATGGCCACCTTGAGGGCCTCGCGCAGCGTCATGAAATCTTTGACGGTCTCGTAGCCGGGGGCTTCCACGTCCCACAGGAGCGAGCGGTCGACGCGCCGCGGAGTCTTGCCGAAGAGCTTCGCCCGCTCGGTGAGCAGGTCGGCGCCGTGCTTCGCCTCGGCCTTCGCCATGAAGTGAAAGAAGGCGGCGGCCTCCTCGGTGCGATGCTCGCGCATCACGGCCCTCAGCTCTTCGTAGCGCTCCATGGCTTCCTGCTCGATGAGGATGGCGAGGTCGAGCGCGTCCATGAGATCGAGCTTCGTCAGGTCCAGCTGCTTCGGCATGGGTTTCTCCCGAGGAAGCACGTTACACGCACCGCCGCCGGCGGCCATGATGCAAGCAAATCAGCGCCAGAACCCGGAGTATCGTCCCTGCGTACATCCGCCCGAGGAGGCCCCGATGGCGAAGTTCCTGCTGTGGCTCATCCTGTTCTGCCTCTGCTGGCCCCTCGCCCTCCTGGCCCTCGTCGCCTTCCCGTTCGTGTGGCTGCTCCTGCTCCCCCTCAAGCTCGTCGGAGTCGCCGTGGGTGGCGTCTTCGCGTTCCTCAAGGCGCTCCTGTTCCTGCCCGCCCGCCTCCTCGGCGCGCGGCTGGTCTGAGAGGGCCCGGGCAGGTCACGTCTTCGCGAGAAGCTCCTCGACGCTCCGGAGCGGGACGACCGAGAGGTCCGGGAACGCGGCCGCCTCCCCCGCGTTGCCGGCCGGGACGAGAGCCGAGCGGAAGCCCAGCGACACAGCTTCCTTCAGCCTGAGCGCCGCGTCCGAGACCGCCCGGACTTCGCCGAGGAGGCCCACTTCTCCGAACACGACTGTGCCGGGCGGAAGCGCCCGGGAGCGGAAGCTTCCCGCCACGGCGGCCGCGACGGCGAGGTCGGCGGCGGGCTCGGCGCTCTCGGCTCCGCCCGCCACGTTCAGAAAGACGTCGTACGAGGAGAGCTTCACGTCGCCGTGACGCTCGAGGACCGCGAGAAGGAGGGCGAGGCGCGTCCCGTCGAAGCCGATGGCGGTTCGGCGCGGGCTCCCGTATTTCGCTTCGACGGTGAGCGCCTGGACTTCCAGGAGGAGCGGCCGCGTGCCCTCCACGCCGCCGAGCACGACGGAGCCGGGGCGCGCACCCGCGCCGCTCCCGAGATAGAGCGCGGACGGGTTCGCGACCTCGACGAGGCCAGCGCCCGTCATCTCGAAGATCCCGAGCTCGTGCACGGGACCGAACCGGTTCTTCAGCGCCCGCACGACGCGGTGCGCGTGGAAACGTTCGCCCTCGAAGGAGAGAACCGCGTCGACGAGATGCTCGAGCGTCTTCGGGCCGGCGAGCGTCCCGTCCTTCGTGACGTGGCCGATCAGGAAGACCGGCACGCCGGTCGTCTTCGCGAGAGCCAGAAGGCGGCTCGCGCAGGCGCGCACCTGCGTGACCGAGCCGGTGGCGGCGGGCGATTCCGAGGAGGCGATCGTCTGGATCGAATCCACGACGATCGCCCCGAAGTCGCGGGCCTTCGCCGCCTCGAGAATGGTTTCGAGCGAGGTCTCGGGCAGCAGGAAGAGGCCGGGCGAAGAGGCGTTGAGCCGGTCCGCACGCATCTTCACCTGCTGCGCGGACTCCTCCGCGCTGACGTAGAGGACGCTCCCGAGCCGTTCCGACAGGCGCGCCGCGACCTGGAGGAGCAGCGTCGACTTGCCGATCCCCGGCTCGCCTCCCACGAGGACGACCGAACCCGGCACGAGGCCCCCGCCGAGAACGCGGTCCATGTCGGCGATGCCCGTCGGGATGCGCGGCACCGCCGCGGCTGCGACTTCGGAGAGCCGGACGGCCGCGGACGAAGCGGTAGCCGCTGATGACGCCGAAGCCGCGCCGCCGCGCGGGGGTGCCTCGGCCGAGCGCTCTTCCACGAGGGTGCCCCAGGCGCCGCACTCGGGGCAGCGCCCGATCCACTGCGGACTCTGCGCCCCGCAGGCCGTGCAGGAGAAGACGGTGGCGACTCTGCGGGCCATTCTCTGCGCTATTTCGGAATCGGGATGCTGCCCATGATGGCCTTGAGGTCCTCGTCCTTCCAGCGGATGCCCGCGCCGAGGAACGGCGTCCTCAGCCCGGGATTCAGAACGTCGTCGACACCGCCCGTCACGTAGAGGTTCGGGCTCGCGTTCCAGCGCGTGTAGATCTTGATGCGCCCGTTCAGGTCCGGCCGCGTGAAGTCCCACACTTCCCCCGAGAGGCGAAACGCGTCGGCCTTGAAGGTCTGCTCGATCGCGGCTCCCCCGCGCCCCTCGATGACTCCGGCCCTGAGGATCGTGTTATTGAACTTGTATCCGAGCTGCGCCGAGAGGACGAACTGGTCCACGAAGCGCTGGCCCGTCGTCGTGATCGTCTGGTGGCTGCCGTCCGGAAACGTGACCGTGGAGGACTCCAGGATGTCCTCGCGCTTGCCGTGGGGGATCGCGCCGATCTCGAGCCGGTAGAACTTCCCCTCGCGGGGGATGGCGTCCAGCGTGAAGTAGTACTTGCCGTCCCTCGGCCTCGTCGCGTACTCGAGGCGGAACCCGATGTCGAGCTGAAGGCGATTGAGGCGCCCGAGCGTGCCCGAGAGCGACTCGACGCCGTCCTTCACGGACTTGAGCGCGTCGTTCATGTTCCTGTGCGTCTCGTCGTCGTTCAGGAGCTTGCCGAGCGTGCCCTGCCCCGTGTCGATCTTGCCGGTGATGGAATTCAGGTTGTCGGCCGTCGTCCTCAGCTTGCCCGTGACCTCGTCCATGTTCGTGATCGTGTCCTTCACGCCCACGCGGTTCTCGTCCAGCATCCGGTCCACGCGGGCGACGGTCAGCTTCATCTGGTCCGAGAGCGCCCGGAGGTTCGCGAGCATCACGTCGACGTTGCCCCGATTCGAGTCGACGAGGTCGCGCAGGGACTCGGCCAGGCGGCCGAGGTTGTCGACGATGCGGTTCAACTTGTCTTCGCCCTTCGGACCGCCGAAAGAGCCCGCCATCGCGCTCGAGACCTCCTTGAGGTCCTTTCCGATGTCGGCCGCGAGCTTGGTGATGTCGTCGAATCCCGTCCCCGACGTCCCCTCGAGGAGGGCTCCGTTCGGAAGGCGCGGGGCCGCCGGGTCGCCCGCGCTCAGCTCGACGTACTTGTCGCCGAGCATGCCGAGGGACCTCACCTGCGCAATCGCGCCCTGGTGGAGCTCGACGTTCGGGTCGAGAGCGAGGTGGGCCAGAGCGGTGCCGTCCGGCCGGAGGGAGATGCCGTCCACCTTTCCGACGCGCACGCCCGCGATCCGCACGGCGGACTTGTCGTCGAGGCCCGCGACGTCCTTGAAGTGCGCGTCCACGGAGTTCGTGCGGGCCTTTTTCCCGAAATGGATGTCCTCGATCTTCAGGATGAGCACGGCCAGGGCCAGGAGAACGACGACGAAGAACGCTCCGATTTTCGCGGTGGTCGTCATGCGGTCTCCCTCATGGATGGGCCTCGGCGGACGCAGCCGCCGGGCGCCGTTCGGGCTCGGCCTCCGGGGGTGCGAGCTCGCTGTCGCCGGTCACGAAGGCCGCGACGCGCGGATCCTTCGACTCTTCGAACTCCTTCGGGGTCATGTCCACGAGGATCTTGCCTCCCGAGAGCAGTCCCACGCGGTCCGCGACTCCGAAGACGACCTTGAGGTCGTGCGTGATCGTGATCGCCGACGGCTTGAGCCGGGCGCGCATTTCCTGGATCACCTTCACGACGACGTCCGTCGTGATCGGGTCGAGGCCCGTCGTGGGCTCGTCGAACAGGAGGATCTCGGGCTGCAGCGCGATCGCGCGCGCGAAGCCCACGCGGCGTTTCATCCCTCCCGACAGCTCGGACGGGCGTTTTTCCTCGATCCCCGGGAGACGCACGAGCTCGAGGCACTCCGCCACGCGATCGGCGATCTCCTTCTTCGATTTCCTGGTGTGACGCGTGAGCGGAAAGGCGATGTTCTCGCCCACGCTCATCGAGTCGAAGAGCGCGCCTTCCTGGAACGACATTCCGAATTTCCGCCGCACGCGGTCGCGGTCCTTGGCCGAGACCTTCCACAGGTCTTCCCCGTCGATCTCGACGGTGCCCGAGTCGGGTTTCAGGAGCCCGATGACGTGTTTCAGGAGGACGCTCTTCCCGATCCCGGACTGCCCGACGAGAACGAGCGACTCGCCCTTCGTGACGGTCAGGTCGAGCCCGGAGAGCACGGTCTTCGTCCCGAAGCTCTTCGAGACTTTCGTGAGCTTCACCGCGGGCGACGCGTCTCGGGCGGCGCTCAGAACAGCACCTTCGTCAGGAAGAAGTCCGCGATGAGGATGGCGAGGGAGCCCATGACGACGGCCTTGGTGGTCGAAAGGCCCACTCCCTCGGCGCCGCCCTTCGTGTCGTAACCGCACTGGCAGCCGATGAGAGAGAGGAGAAAGCCGAACGCCGCGGCCTTGATGAGGCCCGAGGTCATGTCCTCCATCGAGAGGTACTGGAAGGTGTTGTTCATGTAGACGACGGGATTCGCGCCGAGATACCCCACGGCGACGAGATACCCGCCCATGATGCCGATCGCGTCCGCGAGAACGACCAGCATCGGGACGACGAGGATCGACGCGAGGACCCGCGGCACGAAGAGGTACTGCACCGGATCGGTCGCGAGGGAAACGAGAGCGTCGATCTGCTCGGTGACGCGCATCGAACCGAGCTCAGCCGCCATCGCGCTGCCGGCGCGTCCCGTCACCATGAGACCCGTCAGGACCGGCCCGAGCTCTCGCAGCATCGAGAGCGCCACGACCGAGCCGATGTAACCCTCGGCGTGAAACCGCTGGAAGCCCTTGAACGTCTGGAGGGCGAGGACGCCTCCCGTGAAGAGCGCGGTCAGGAGCACGACCGGCACGGAGTCGACGCCCACGCGCA
>JAMQPJ010000010.1 GCA_023717585.1 Thermoanaerobaculia bacterium | reverse complement strand
GGCAGGCACCGGCCCCGAGCTTCTCGAGGCGTGGCTTCTCTCGCGTCTCCCGGTCGCCCCGGCGCGCGCCCGGGCGGGGGACGGCGCGGGCTAAGATCCCTTTCCGGTGAGCGAGCCGTCCGGCGACCCGCGCGTGCGCTTCGACCGGCGCGATCGCGTTTTCGTGTTCCTCTGCCTGCTCACGATCGCGGGAGGCGCCCTCGTCTTCCGTGCCGGATTCTCACGGGCGTTCCCCGAGGCCTCGATCGACTTCAAGGTCACGCGTGAGGAGGCCATTCGCCAGGGTGCCGAGGCGCTCCGCGCGCGCGGCTTCGCGCTCGAGGGGATGCGCTCCCTCGCGATCTTCGACGGCGACGACGAGGCGAAGGTCTACCTCGAGAGGACTCTCGGCCTCGAGAAGGCGAACCCGATCTTCCGGACCACGGTGCCGGTCTGGCGCTGGTCTGTGCGATGGATCCGCCCGCTCGAGAGGCTCGAGTACCGGGCGGCGGTCTCTCCGGACGGGCGGCTCCTCGCGATCCGCCGGATCCTGCCCGAGAAAGAGGCCGCCCCGGACCCGGGAGAGTCGGCGGCGCGCGCGCTGGCGGAGGCGGAAATACGGGCGATGCGCGGGATCGACCCGTCGACCCTCCGGTTCATCGAGACGAAAGTCGAGAAGCGCCCCGCGCGCGTGGACCGCGCGTTCGTCTGGGAGTCGAACGCGATCCGCTTCGGGGATGCCGCGCTTCGCTACCTCGTCGAGATGCAGGGGAACCGCGTCGGGCGCTCGTCGCTCCATTTCGAGGTCCCCGAGAGATGGCGTCGCGACTACGAGACGCTCCGCTCGAAGAACCTCGCGGCGGGCACGGTCGCGACGCTCGGCCTTCTCCTCACGGCTCTCGCCATCCTCGTCGTCTTTCTCGAGCGAGTCCGCCGCAAGGACGTGAGGTGGAAGTGGGCGCTCGCGTTCGCGGGGACGGGAGCTCTCCTGCAGCTTCTCGCGTCGCTCAACGAGATGCCGATCCGGCTCTTCGACTACCAGACCTCGGACGCATGGGCGGGCTTCGTGGCGAAATCGGTGGCGGGCGACGTGGGCGCGGCCGTGAGTCTCGGCGTCGTGCTGCTCCTTCTCGTCGCGGCCGGCGAGCCGCTCTACCGGGAACGCTATCCGGACAAGCCCGCACTCGGCCGCATCCTGTCGCTCCGCGGAATCTCCTCGAAGCGCTTCTTCCGCGGCCTCCTCCTCGGTTACGCGATGACGGCGTTCTTCTTCGCGTACCAGATCGTCTTCTACATCGTGGCCGCGCGTTTCGGCGCGTGGGCTCCCGCCGACGTGCCGTACTCGAACCTGCTCGGCACCTCCTTCCCTTGGCTCGGCGTCCTCCTGATGGGGTTCATGCCCGCGACGACCGAGGAGTTCTCTTCGCGGATGTTCTCGATTCCGTTCGCCGAGCGCTTCCTGCCGCGCTGGGCGGCGGTGGTCGTTCCGGCGCTCATCTGGGGCTTCGCGCACAGCACGTATCCGAACCAGCCCTTCTATATCCGGGGCATCGAGGTGGGATTCGCGGGAATCCTCATCGGTTTCGTGATGCTGAAAGCGGACATTTTCCCGCTCCTCGTGTGGCACTTCACGGTCGACGCCGTCTACACGGCGCTTCTCCTTCTGCGCTCGTCGAATCCGTACTTCGTCCTTTCCGGCGCGGCGGCGTCTCTCGTGCTCCTGCTTCCTCTCGGTGTGTCGCTCGCCCTCTATCTCCGGCGCGGCGGATTCACGCCCGACGGGGAGCTCACGAACGCGGGCGTGGGCTCGGCGCCTGAGCCGCCGCGGCTCGAGGAGGCCGTTCCTTCGGGCTGCGCTCCGCCGGGCGCGCTGAGCCCCGTGCGCGTCCTTTCCGCCCTCGCTCTCGCGCTCCTCGCGTTCGCCGCCGCGCGCTTCGTCCTGCCCAAGGCGGGTCTCTGGGAAGGCGTGAGCGTCACGGTCGACCGGAATGGCGCGAAGGCCGCCGGGGACGCCTGGCTGAAGGCGGCCGGCGACGACCCCGCGGGCTACCTGTCGGTGGCGACGACGGCCACCGCCCTCCCCGCCCTCGAGGACGCCTCCGATAACGGGACGGGCCTCGTCCCGTATGGCGACTCGGAGCTCGGCGAGCGGTGGCTCCTCGAGCGCGGCGGCATGCCGCTTCTCGCGAAGTGGGCGACGACGATCTTTCCGGGGCCGGTCTGGAACGTGCGCTACGTTCGTGCCCTCGACGAGCACGGCGCCACCGTCTCGGTGGACGCGCGGACGGGTCGGGTCGCCGGCTTCCGCCGTTCCTTCCCAGAAGCCGAGCCCGGCGCGAGCCCGGACGAAGGCGCGGCGCGCGCGAAAGCGGCGGTGGTTCTCGCCTCGTTCGGCTTCGACCCGCTCCTTTGGGATGTCGTGTCGTCGAAGAGCGAGGCGCGCAAGGCGCGGCGGGACACGCTCGTCGTCACCGAGTCGCGTCTCGAACACGCCGGCGAGGCGACCCGGCGCGCCGTCACCGGGTTCGCGGGCGACGTCCCGTCGCTTTTCGCCACGGCCCTGAAGCTGCCGGAGGACTGGGTGCGCTCGCGGGACAAGTCGACGGCCGCGACGTATGTCGCCATCGTGTGGAAGATCCTCGCGTGGGGAACCCTCGTGGGGCTCCTCGTCGTGGAGTTCGTGCGCCTCGTGCGCGCCGGGTCGATTCCGTGGCGACGCGCCCTCCGGCTCGCGGCCCTTATCGCCCTGCCGGCCATCCTCTCTCGCGTCCTCTCGCTGCCGCTCATCCTGTCGCGGTACGACTCGCAGTTCTCGATGCCGGTCTTCGCGATCGTCGCGGGCGTCGGTCTCCTCGTGGGCGTCCTCGCCTCTTACGGCATCGCTCTTCTCGCGGTGGCTCTCGTCTTCGCGGTGAAGCCCGACGCGGCCGGCGCGTTCCGGCGCGGCGGCGCCGACGGCCCGAGGGCCTTCGCGGCGGGCGCCGGCGCGGCCGTTCTCGTCCTCGGCGTGCGCGCGCTCGCCCGTGGCGTCGCCGCCGCGTTCGCCCTCGAGGCGGGAGCTCCGGGCTTCCCGTTTCCGCAGGGAGTCGAGACGATCCTGCCCGCCGCCATCGTGCTCGACGGCATCGTCTTTAGGACCCTCCTTTTCGGGGGGGGCGCCGCCTTTCTCGCGCTCCTCCTCCGCGACGTCCTGAGGAAGGCGGCGCTTCGCGTCGGGCTGCTCGCGGTCGCGGTCGGCGCCTTCGCGCCGTTCGGCGCACGAACGGCCGGCGAGCTCGCCGTGCCCGTCTTCGCGGGCGCGTTGACCGCGCTCGCGGTGGTCGCCGCGATCACCGTCTTCCTGCGCGACGACCCGCGGGCGTACGTGTTCGCGGCGGCCCTCCTCGGCGCGGCGGGATCAGGGGCGGACCTCGTTTCGAGCGGCGTGACGCCGTGGGTGTGGAACGGCGTGGCCGTGCTCGCGGCCGTGGCGCTCCTCGTCGTCTTCCGCGGCCTCGACCGGCCGGGGCCGCATGCGCCCGTCACGCCGGCGACCTAGCTTCGCCCTCCCGCTTTCCGCCACTCCCACTCGGCGAGACGCTCGCGCGTGCCGAGGCCGATGGCGCGGTGGAGGTCCACGAGGAGCCGCGCGGCCTGCGGGTCCTTGAAGGGCGGCGGCCCCAGGCGCGTGAGGACGGCCTCCGGATGGTCCGGGGGCGCGTAGGAACCGCGGAGCGCGGCGACGGGTTCGCCGGGACGGTAAAAGAGCTCGGGCCTTTCGAGGACGTGCCGCGGGAGCGGCTCCGGAGAGTCCGTCACGTCGGGTGTCGCGGCCGGGTCAGCCGCGTCGGGCCCGGCTCTGCGCTCGGGCCTGGTGCGCGCGCGCTGCAGACCCTCGAGGAGCTCTTCCCGCGGGACACCGCGAAGCAGGAACACGAGGAACGGGTCGTCCTGGAGGCGGTCGCCGAGCAGGACGGCGAGGGCGCCGGCATGCGCGCACGGCCCGGGGACCTCGGCGCACGAGCACCGGAGGACGAAGTCGCCGGCGTCCACAGGCAGGAGCGTGTGCCCGGTGCCCTGGAAGGCGCCTTCTACGTCGTCCGGCAGGCGGCCCGCGAGGAGATCCGCCGCGAATCGCGCCCTCACGGCCATCGCCTTCAGAACGCGGCGCTTGGCCACGGTCGTGAGCGGGAGCAGGGAAAGCGACGTCTCTTCGAGGTGGCCGTCCGCCGCCTTCACGTCCGCGCGTGCGCCAGCGCGCCCGATCTCGAGCGAGGTGACCGCGCCGGAGAGGGCGGCGGTGCGCCCGCC
>JAMQPJ010000486.1 GCA_023717585.1 Thermoanaerobaculia bacterium | reverse complement strand
AGCTGTGGCGAAGCCTCGAGGAGACCGGCATCTTCACGTCGCTCGCGGTCGAGATGATCAAGGTCGGCGAGGCGACGGGAGCGCTCGAGGAGATGCTCACCAACACGTCCGATTTCTACGACGAGGCGATCGAAGCCCAGCTCCAGCGCATCGTGACCCTCATCGAGCCGATCATCCTGGTCGTGATGGGAGGCGTCATCGCGACGCTTCTCCTGTCGATCTATCTGCCCATGTTCACGATCCTGTCCAACATCCGGGCCTGACGGCCGTAAAAGCGGAAGACGAGATGAGTACGACGACCCGTTCGACCTCTCCCGACGGCGGGATGCCGCGGTTCCTCGACGCCGCCTCCGAGGAGACACGTGCCCGGCAGCTCGCCGAGCGGCTCGGGCTGCCGTACGTGGACCTCTGGACGTTCCGGATCGACGCCGAGGTCTTCCGCTCGATCCCCCTCGAGTGGATGCTCCGGTTCGAGTTCGTGCCCGAAAAGGCCGAGAACGGCTCTCTCGCGGTGATCATGGCCGACCCGGCCGACGTCGTGAAGCGCGACGAGCTCGAGGGCCTCCTCAAGAAGCGCCTCCTGGTCCGGGTCGGCTCGCGCGCCGCGATGCAGGACATTCTCCAGAAATCCGAGTCGACGCAGCGCGTCCTCGAGGAAGCCACCGAGGAATTCCGGATGCAGGTCGTGCGGGAGGACGAGGAGGGCCAGGAGGTCCTTTCGATCGACCGCATCACGGCCGACGCGAGCCCCATCATCAAGCTCGTCGACTCGGTGCTCTTCAACGCGATCCAGCGCCGCGCCTCGGACATTCACATCGAGACGCAGGAGCACGTCGTCGTCATCAAGTACCGCATCGACGGCGTGCTGTATCCCGCGATGGAGCCCATCGACAAGAAGCACCATCAGACGATCATCAGCCGCATCAAGGTCATGTCGGAGCTGGACATCGCCGAGAAGCGCGTCCCGCAGGACGGCCGCTTCAAGGTGCGCGTGAAAGGCCGCACGATCGACTTCCGGGTGTCGATCATGCCGACGGTTCACGGCGAGGACGCCGTCATACGCATCCTCGACAAGGAGTCCGCGAACGCCGAGTTCAAGAACCTGCGCCTCGACGTCCTCGGCATCGATCCCGAGACGACGCGGCGCCTGAGAAAATTCATCCGCGAGCCCTACGGGATGGTCCTCGTGACGGGCCCGACGGGCTCGGGCAAGACGACGACGCTCTACGCGTGCCTGTCGGAGATCCAGTCGGTCGAGGACAAGATCATCACGATCGAGGACCCCGTGGAATACCAGCTGCGGGGCGTCACGCAGATCCCGGTGAACGAGAAGAAGGGGCTCACGTTCGCGCGCGGGCTGCGATCGATCCTGCGTCACGACCCCGACAAGATCATGGTCGGCGAGATCCGCGACGAGGAGACGGCGCAGATCGCCGTCCAGGCCGCTCTCACGGGCCACCTCGTCTTCACGACGGTGCACGCGAACAACGTCGTGGACGTCCTAGGCCGCTTCCTCAACATGAAGGTGGAGCTCTACAATTTCGTCTCGGCCCTCAACTGCATTCTCGCGCAGCGCCTCGTGCGCAAGATCTGCCCGCACTGCAAGATTCAGTTCGTGCCCACGCCCCAGCTTCTCGAGGAGTCGGCGCTCACGTCCGAGCAGATGATGGGCGCGACGTTCTGGGAGGGGAGGGGCTGCATCGAGTGCAACGGAACGGGTTTCTACGGCCGCATGGCGATCACCGAGCTCCTCGACCTTTCCGACCGGATCCGCGGCCTCATCCTCGACAAGCGCCCCGCCGCCGAGATCAAGAAGGCCGCGCAGGCCGAGGGCATGAGCTTCCTCCGCGAGTCGGCCATCAAGAAAGTCTTCACCGGCCAGACGACACTCCGCGAGATCAACAAGGTGACGTTTGTCGAGTAGCGGCAAGCGGAACCCGTTCTCGGCCACGTTCTGGCGCTCGCCGCGTCCGCCGCATGCGTTCGTCCTGACGTCCGACCGGCTCGTGTACGTCGGCCCCGCCGACCCGGCCCGGCGCGCGGCGCTATCGCCGGCGCCGGCGTTCCGGGTGCTGACCCGCGCACTTCCCGCGGAGACCTTCACGCCGGGGCCGGACGGGTCGCCGCACGCGGGTCCCGCCCTCGCGGGCGCGCTCCAGCGGCTGCTCGCCGAGGCGGGCGGGAAGATTCCCGCCGCCTCGCTCGTCGTGCCCGACGGATGGGTCAAGCTCCTCGTCATCGACGCCGACGAGCCGGAGCGCCACGCCCGCGAGGTCGAAGAGGTCCTGCGCTGGAAATTCGGCCGCGCGTTCGGCGAGCCCGTTCCGGCGCTGCGCCTCTCCTGGCAGCCCGCGGGGCCGGGAGCGGAAGGAACGCGCGTCGTGGCTCTGGCGGCCGCGGAGGACGCGGCGTCTTCGTGGGAAGCCCCGTTCGAAAAGGCGGGGATTCGCGTCGGCTCGCTCGAGACAGCCGCCTTCGCGGTCTCCGTGCTGGGCGCGCGCGCGGCGGGAGAGGGGTTCCTCGTCTGGGCGGACGACGACGT
>JAMQPJ010000665.1 GCA_023717585.1 Thermoanaerobaculia bacterium | reverse complement strand
AACAAACTCGCCCGGATCATCTGGGCCGTCGCGACGCGGGGCGAGCCGTTCAGGGCCCGGTTCGACGTCCCGATCGTTCCAACAAACGTCCCGGCCTGAAACGAAAGAGAAACCGTCAGAGCCTTCCCGCCGACGAACGCGAAAGATGCGACAGATGAGCTCGGTCCGACCGACACGGGGAAAAGCCGATAACACCTCTGGCTCACCGAAGCCGTTGCACAACGATTGGCTCCCCGTGTGCGGATTTCATCCTGGTCCGGAGCCCACGCCGGCTCCAACACATGAGGCCGTAGATACGAGTGCCGTCGCGACCTTCTCCGCTCATCACCATCGATCGCGTCCCCAGCCAGGAATCGCCCCGACGATCCAGACCTCGTAATCCCCTAGAAGGAGAAAGACCAGAGAACAGCCCGCTCTTGATCCCAAGGAGGAGTCCAGATATGAGGTGTTAGGCAGCCCTCTTTCTACCCGCGGGGCGTCCGCGCTTCTTAGACCACCTCGAGGCCGAGCCCCGTAGCGTTAGCGCTTCACTTTCTTCGTCTTCGTCTTCTTTTTCGGGTTCTTCTTCGTGCGCGAGTTCTCGTAGCGCTCGACGTATTGGTCGACGGCGACGCGGGCGATGGTGTTGCCGACGACGTCAAGCGGCAGATCGTCGAGCTTCTTGAAGTGGACGCAGCAGCCGCCCATGTCGAGCTTCTTGCCTGTCCTCTTGTAGGCGATCTCGAATCCTCTCCTGATCTTGGGGTCGCCGTAGACGCTCATGAGGTAGAGGGTCATGAGCTTCGTGTGCGCGCCGAGCGCCGCGAGCATCAGCGGATGACCGTTGTGCGTGTTCGGTCGCGTGGCGAGCGGCACGACCCAAGCGAGCATGCCCCAGTCGACAGTCTCCTCGTAACCCTGCGGCAGGTGCTCGTTGACGGCGTTGCGGACGGCGTTGATGGCGTCTTTGCGCTCGGCGGGCACCGACGCAAGCCACTGATTCACGGTGAGCGCCGGACGCTCTTTCACCATTCGCTCCAGCATACTACTCTGCGATCAGGGAGGAAGGCGCCGAACAGCTTGCGAACGACGGCGACCTGGACCGATGGCTCGGGATCGCTAACTCCATTGTCATCGGCTGCCTAACGTCCAGCATCAGCGGCGGCGCGCAGCGTCGTCCGCTGCATGCTGTTGTTGGGCAGCACTTCCGGGGCGCTCAAGGCGAGGGCGCTTCGCACTGCTACGCTTCTTTGTAGGCTTTCTCGAGGGCCGCTACGTCGAGCTTCACCATCGTCATCATGGCTTCCATCACGGCCTTCACCTTCCTAGGGTTCCTGTCGCGGATCAGTTCGATGAATCGCCGTGGGACAATCTGCCACGAGATGCCGAACGGATCCTTGATCCAGCCGCACGCGGTAGGCGTCGCGCCGGCCTTGACGAGCTTGTCCCAATACTCGTCGACTTCAGCTTGGTCCTCGCAGTCAACATAGAGCGAGAAGCCTTCGGAAAACGTGAAGTGCGGGCCCCCGTTGTAGCCCATGAAGACCTGACCACCGACGACGAATTCGGCGGAGGTGATCGGACCGTCCTTGCCAGTGTGGGCGACGTTCCTGATTTGTGAGTGCGGGAACGTGGCGGTGTAGAACTCCATGGCCGCCTCAAGCTGATCGTTGAACATCAGGAACGGTGTCACCTTGGTCATCTGAGATGCTCCTGTTTCGGCGGACGATCGTAACCGAAGATATAGCGTACCCACTCCGAGGTACGCCAGGGTGCTGTCTGCCCAACGATATCAAGCTCAGCGGCGAGCGCAGCGAGTCCGCTGCAGCGGGCTGGGCCGCTTCGACGAGCGCGACAAGAAGCTCTATGCAGCGTTCTATGAACACCGGCCCTGGCATCGCGGCGGCCGCGCTGCGCGCGCCTCCGAGGCGTCAACGCATGAAGATTTCCTCAATTTCCACCGCGCGACGACTACGAGGTAACTGTTGATAAGTGTTACCCATGTGCCTGGACTAATGTGTTACCTATGTGCCCGACCGTTCACAGCCCTATTCGAGACGAAAGTTCATTTCAGCGAGTTGCCGCTCGCGCTCTTCGCGTGGCATTCGGTCGAGCAAGGCGCGAACGGTGAAGCCCCCGTGTAGGACCCCATTCTGCACGTACATCCAGTCTGACACGCGTGCTTCGGGCGCTGAAACTTGCTGCCCGAGCTTCAGTGAGGTTACGTACACGGGCTCGTTCCCCACGACGCCCGAGACCTGGCCGTCCGAAAACGAGGGTGCTCCGAGCCAGATGTGCTCCCTACTGTTGTTGCCGTGAGGGAAAGAAACCTTTACTGAAAAACCGGACGCACCTGTCGGTGGAGCACGAAGAGCGGCCTTGAACTCAGTGAGCGTAGACCCGGCCTTTTTGATAGCCGCGCTCATGAGTGGGTCTTCGGCCTCTACATTCACGACGTCTGGCCTTCCCGGCCGTTTCACGACGTTGCTGGGACCGTCCTTGCAGGACGTCGCCAAGAAGGCGACAACTAGGAGTGATAGGACCCGCTTCATTGGGCTGCCTAACTAGTTTTCGGCGGCCGGGGTGGTTTCTACCTGCAGAAGCATATCGCCTATTTTATGCGGAGGTTTCTGCATGTAGAAACTTCCAGGTTTCTGCTAATAGATACTTTCGCGGGAAGCGCCAATAGGGATCTCGTCGGAGGCTACGGGGCGGTCAGAGGCGCCGAAGGACGATCCTGTGGATCGGCCGGCCCGTCTTCAGGTACTTCAGTTCGTAGCTCGTCCCGGTCGACCAGTCGCCTGCCTCTTCCGGGCAGAGCTTCTCGAGGAGCGGCTCCTTCGACAGCACGCCGTCGATCAGCGAGAAGTACTCCTCGTGGTCGGACGCGAGGCGAAGGGTGCCGCCGGGGGCGAGGGCGCGCGCGGCGGCTCCCGCCCACGCGGGGTCCACGAGACGGCGCTTGTGGTGCCGCTTCTTCGGCCAGGGATCCGGGAAGTAGACGTGAAGACCCGCGAGGCAGCCGGCGGAGAGGCGCCGCTCGACGAACGCTTTTCCGTCGATTCGTTCGACGCGGAGGTTGAGAAGGCGCGCGCGCTCCGCCCTGAGGCGCACGATCTGGACGTACTCGGCCTCGATCTCGAGGCCGAACCAGTTCCGGTCCGGGTGCCCGGCCGCGGCTGCGAGGAGAAAACGGCCCTTGCCGACACCGATCTCCATCTCGACCGGGGCGACGCGCCCGAACACGGCGGAGAAATCGACCGGGCCGGCGTCCTCCGTCTCGCCCGGCAGGAAGATTCTCGGCGGAGGGGTTCGCCCGATGTTGCGGGGCGTTTCGCCTCGAGGGCGCCGTGGCGGCGGTTCGGCTCCCGCGCGGCGCAGCGCCCGCCGGACGGACGGCCTAGACAAGGATCGCCCTCGGAATCACGACGACGCGGACGCCCACGTCGCCCTCGATCTTCGCCTGGCAGCCGAGGCGCACGTTCTCCCCGAGGTCGTACGCGATCTCGTTCGGCTGGATCGGCGAGAGGTTCTCGGGATTGACGACGCACGTGACGCGGCACGTCGAGCACGTGCCGCCGCCGCCGCACACGTGGCCGATCGCGATGCCGAGCTCCAGCGCGACGTCGAGCACCGTCCGGCCCGCGGCGACGTGCGCGCGCTTGCCCTCGTTCAGAAAGACGATCCTGGGCACTGCGTCCCTCAGAGCCTCGAGACGACCGACCGGGTGAACGTGCTCGTGGTCGCGGTTCCGCCGACGTCCCGTGTCCGGGCCGTCCCTTCCACGAGAGCCGCGAAGAGGGCCTTCTCGACGCGCGCCGCCGAGTCCTCGTCCTCGATGTGGCGGAGCATCATCACGGCCGAGAGGAGGAGCGCGGTGGGGTTCGCGATCCCCTTGCCGGCGATGTCGGGGGCCGAGCCGTGCACCGACTCGAAGACGGCGCACGTCTCGCCCAGATTTGCGCCCGGTGTCACGCCGAGGCCGCCGACGAGGCCGGAGGCGAGGTCGCTGACGATGTCGCCGTAGAGGTTGTCGAGAAGGAGAATGTCGAACTGCGCCGGGTTCATGACGAGCTTCATGCAGGCCGCGTCCACGATGACGTCGTTCACCTCGATCTCCTGATAGCCGGCCGCGACGTTCCGGCAGGAGTCGAGGAAGAGCCCGTCCGAGAGCTTCATGATGTTCGCCTTGTGGACGATCGTCACCTTCCGGCGCCCGTGCGTGCGAGCGAACTCGAACGCGAAGCGCGCGATGCGGCTGGACGCCTTCTCGGTGATGATCTTGATGGACTCGACGACTCCCGGCACGACGATGTGCTCGATGCCCGAGTAGAGGCTCTCGGTGTTCTCGCGCACGACGATGAGGTCGAGGTCGCCGTAGCGCGCCGGGACGCCGGGCACGTTCTTCACGGGCCGGAGGTTCGCGTAGAGGTCGAGCGTCTGGCGGAGCGCGACGTTCACGCTCCTGAAGCCCATGCCGATCGGAGTCCCGACGGGGCCCTTCAGGCAGACCCCGGTGCGCTGGATCGACGCGATCGCTGCCGGTGGGAGCGGCATTCCGGCGAGCTTGATGCTCTCCTCGCCGGCGGCGTGGCGCTCCCAGACGAGGTTGGCGCCGGCCG
>JAMQPJ010000647.1 GCA_023717585.1 Thermoanaerobaculia bacterium | reverse complement strand
CGCGGGCGCCGTCTCGCGGGCCGCGTACGCGGTGTCGCCGCAGCTCGTTCTGGTCACGTCGCCCGGATCGAAGCTGATCGAGGCGGGCGCGGCGCTGGAGATGCGCGTGGCCGTCGAGGGCTTCGCCGACCGCGCGTACCGGCCGGACGGAAGCCTCGTCCCCCGCGACGAGCCGGGCGCCCTCGTGACGGACCCGAATGTGGCCGTGGCGCAGTCCCTTTCGATCGTGCGCGAGAGGCGCGTCCGCACCACGGACGGGAGCTTTCACCCGCTCACGGTCGACACCCTCTGCCTGCACGGCGACACCCCCGGCGCCCCGCGCATCGCGCGCGCCGTCCGGTCGGCGCTCCTCGAGGCCGAGGTCGTCCTCCGGCCGCTCCGCGGCTGGCGCCCCGCGGCGTGACGTCGCCCCGAACCCGCTAAACTACGCGCTCCATGGCGAAAACGGCCGCGCACCTGACCCCCGCCGTCGTGGCCGAGCACGGGCTCTCGCCGGACGAGTTCCAGAAAATCCGGGAAATCCTGGGCCGGGAACCGAACCTCGTGGAGCTCGGCATCTACTCGGCGCTCTGGAGCGAGCACTGCTCGTACAAGTCGTCGAAGACGTTCCTGAAGGAGCTTCCGACGACGGGCCCGCGCGTGCTGCAGGGCCCGGGCGAGAACGCCGGCGCCGTGGACATCGGCGACGGTCTCGCGGTCGTCTTCAAGATGGAGTCCCACAACCACCCGTCGTTCATCGAGCCGTATCAGGGCGCGGCCACCGGTGTGGGCGGGATCCTGCGCGACGTCTTCACGATGGGGGCCCGCCCGCTCGCGATCCTCGACGGGCTTTTCTTCGGAGACCCCGCGGCTCCGCGCATGCACGACCTCGTGGACGGCGTCGTGCGCGGGATCGGCGGCTACGGCAACTGCGTCGGCGTTCCGACGGTCGGCGGAATGACTTTCTTTCACCCGGCCTACGACAGGAACATTCTCGTCAACGCGATGGCGGTCGGGCTCGTGCGCCAGGACCGCATCTTCCGCGCGAAGGCCGCAGGGCCGGGGAACCCGGTCCTCTACGCGGGCTCGAAAACGGGTCGCGACGGGATCCACGGCGCGTCGATGGCCTCGGACGTCTTCGACGACGAAAAAGCGCGGCGGCGCCCGACCGTTCAGGTGGGAGACCCGTTCGTGGAGAAACTCGTCCTCGAGGCCGTTCTCGAGGTCCTCGAAGGCGACGCCGTCGTCGCCATCCAGGATATGGGCGCCGCGGGGCTGACGTCTTCCACGTTCGAGATGTGCTCGCGCGGCGGCGTCGGGATGGAGCTCGACCTCTCGAAGGTTCCGATGCGCGAGGCGGGAATGACGCCGTACGAGCTGATGCTCTCCGAATCGCAGGAGCGCATGGTCCTCGTCGTCCACAAGGGGCGGGAGGCCGAGGTCGCCGCGATCTTCCGCCGTTGGGGCGTCGACGTCGAGACGATCGGCGTGGTGCGCAAGGAGCCGCGCATGCGCCTCCTATGGGAGGGCGGCGTGGTCGCCGATCTCGAGATCGCCCCGCTCGTGGAGTCGGCGCCGGTTTATCGGCGCGCGTTCACGATTCCCAGGGCCCTGCCGCCCACGACGCCCGTCTCTCTCGACGGAGCGCCGGACGACGCCGCGGCGCTCCGCGCGCTTCTCGCGTCTCCGAACCTCTGCGGCAAGCGCTGGATCACGACTCAGTACGACTGGAGCGTGCGGACGAACACCGTAGCGGGCCCCGGCGGCGACGCGGCGGTCATCCGGGTCCCGGGCACGGCGAAGGGCTTCGCGATGACGTGCGACGTCAACCCGCGCTACGTCGCCGCGGACCCGCAGACCGGGGCCTCGCACGCGGTGGCCGAGGCCGCGCTGAACCTCGCCTGCGTGGGCGCGAAGCCCCTCGCCGTCACGGACTGCCTCAACTTCGGGAACCCCGAGCGTCCCGAGATCCTCGGCCAGTTCGCCGCCGCGATTCGCGGCCTGTCGGAGGCGTGCCGCGTCTTCGAGACGCCGGTCGTCTCCGGCAACGTGTCGCTCTACAACGAGACGGACGGCGTCTCGATCCTCCCGACGCCCACGGTCGGGATGGTGGGCCTCCTCGACGACGTGACGCGCACGGTGGGCCTCCATTTCGCGCAGGAGGGCGACCTCGTGGCGCTTCTCGGCACGACCCGGGACGAGCTCGGCGCCAGCGAGTACCTCGCGACGATTCTCGGCCGCGACGAGGGCCCGTGCCCGTCGCTCGACTTCGCGTCGGTCCGGGCGCTCGTGAACATGCTCCTCGAGACCGTGCGGGACGGCATGCTCACGTCGGCCCACGACGTGTCCGAGGGCGGCCTCGCCGTGGCGCTCGCGGAGGCGGCGATGGGCCCACGAGGCCTCGGAGCGGACATCGACGTCAGGACTCCGCTCTCGTCCACGCGGCTCCTCTTCTCGCAGACGGCCGGGCGCGCGGTCGTTTCGCTGCCCGCGGGACGCGAGCGCAACCTCGTGGAGGCGGGGCGCCGGTACGGCGTCGCGACCGCCCTTCTCGGCCGCGTCGTGTCCGGCCGGCTCGCAGCATCCGTCAACGGCGTCCGCGCGTTCGACTTCGAAACGTCCGCGCTGAAGGCCCTGTCCGAATCCGCGTTCGAGAGACTCCTGGAGGCCTGAATCGTGAAGAAGCTTCCCGCCCTCGCGTCGTCCGCTTCCTTTCTCGTCGTCCTGTCCGCCGCGTCTCTCGAAACGCGCGCCGCCGATCCGAAGATCGCCGAGCTGAAGATGAGCGCTCCGGCGCCCGATTTCACGCTGCCGGCCGCCTCGGACGGGAAGGCCGTCGCGCTGAAGAACCTTCTCGCGAAGAACAAGGCGGTCGCCGTCGTGTTCGTCGCGACGAAGTGCCCCGTCTCGAACCGGTACAACACGCGGATGGCCGCGCTCGGGAAGGAGTACGCGGCGAAGGGCATCCCGCTCGTCGGGATCAACAGCAACAAGACGGAGCCGACGGCCGAAGTGAAGGAGCACGCCGAGAAGAGCGGTTTCACGTTTCCCGTCCTCAAGGACGAGGGAAACAAGGTCGCCGACGCGTACGGCGCGTCGTACACGCCGGAAGTCTTCGTGCTCGACACGAAAGGGAACCTGATCTACCACGGGCGCATCGACGAGAATCAGGACGATCCGAAAGACGTGAAGTCGCCGGACCTGAGGAACGCGCTCGACGCGGTCCTGGCCGGCAAGGCGGTACCCATGGCCCGGACGAAGGCCTTCGGCTGCTCGATCAAGCGCGTGTGAGGCTCCCCCCAAGGCTCCTGTCTGTGGCGGCGGGTCTCGCGGTCGCCGTCGCTTCCGCACGGCCCGCCGAGGGCGAGCCCGTGAAGCTCGTGAAACCGGAACAATACCGTTCGCGGGTCGTCGCGGCGAAGAAGGGCCGGGTCGTGGTCGTCAATTTCTGGGCCACGTGGTGCGAGCCGTGCCGTGAGGAGATGCCGGCCCTCGTCGCCGCCGCGAAGGGGTTCTCCTCGAAGGACGTCGCCGTGGCCCTCGTCTCGACCGACTCGCTGAAGAAGGCGCCGGACGTGCAGAAATTCCTCGCGGCTGCGAAAGTCCCGTTCGTCTGCTGGCAGGCGAAGAGCCGCGATCCACAGCTCTTCGTCGAGGCCGTCGACAAGACCTGGAACGGCGCAATACCGTATACGCTCGTGTACGACCGCAAGGGCGTGCTCGCCGCCCGGCTCCTCGGCCCGCAGACCGAGCGGTCGTTTGCCGAGGCGGTCCGCAAGGCGCTCGTCTCCTCCCCATGACGCCGCGTGAAATCGCCGCTCTCGCGGCGGCCGCGCCGAGCGTCACGGTCGCCGTCGCCGGCGACCTGATGCTGGACGAGACCTGGACGGGCTCCGTGGAGCGGGTCGCGCCGGAGGCGCCGGTGCCCCTGCTTTCGCTCGCCGCGATGAGCCGGCGCGCGGGCGGCGCGGGGAACGTCGTCGAGAACCTCGCCGCACTCGGCGCGCGCGTCGTCACGCTCGGCGCTGTGGGCCCGGGCGAGGAGGGCGAATGGCTCGCGCGGCGGCTCACGACCCTGCCGGGCGCGTCGGGCACCGTCGTCGTCGACCCGCTCCGCGCGACGCCCGTGAAGAGGCGCATGATGTCGGAAGGGCGCCAAATGCTGCGCGTCGACGAGGAGCTGGCCTCCTCCCTGTCGCCGTCCGCCGAGCGGGAGCTCCTCGCCGCGGCGCGGCGTGCGGTGGACGCTGCAGACGTGCTCCTCCTCTCCGATTACGCGAAGGGCACGCTCACGCCGGCTCTCATGGCGGCCCTTCTCGAGGCGGCGCGCGCGAAGGGCATCCCCGCGCTCGTCGACCCGAAGGGGCGCGACTATGCGCGGTATCGGGGCGCGACGGTCGTCACGCCGAACCGGAAGGAGCTCGAGACCGTCACGGGCGAGTCCGCGCGCGACCTCCCTGCGGTTGCCCGCATGGGCATGCGCCTGAGGGACGAGCTCGGCCTCGAGGCGGTTCTCGTGAAGCTTTCCGCGGAGGGAATGCTCCTCCTCGAGCGGGGCAAGGAGCCGCGCCGGATCACGGCCCACGCCCGCGACGTCTTCGACGTGACGGGCGCGGGGGACACCGTGCTCGCGGCGCTCGGCGTGGCGACGGGCTGCGGCCTCGGGCTCTTCGAGGCGGCCGAGATCGCGAACCGGGCCGCGGGCTGCGCGGTGGCGCGCGTCGGCACGGCGCCGGTTCACTGGGCCGACCTTCTCGAGGGCGCTTCCGGAACGCCTCGCGAAAAGCTCCTCGAACGCGCGCACCTGCCGGCCCTCTCGTCGATGCTGCGGCGCGCGCACCGGAAGGTCGTCTTCACGAACGGCTGCTTCGACCTCCTGCACCCGGGTCACGTGAGGCTTCTGACGGAGGCGCGGCGTTGCGGCGACCTCCTCGTCGTCGGACTCAACAGCGACGCGTCCGTCAGGCGCCTCAAGGGCGAGGGCCGGCCGATTCTCTCCGAGGCGGACCGCGCGCAGGTCCTCGGCGGGCTCGACGCGGTGGATTTCGTCGTCGTTTTCGACGAGGACACGCCGGAGGCGATCATCGAGGAGCTCAGGCCCCGGACGCTCGTCAAGGGGGGCGACTACACGGAAGCTTCCGTGGTCGGCGCCCCGTTCGTGCGCTCTTACGGCGGGGACGTCGTCCTGATTCCTCTCGTGGAAGGGCGGTCGACCTCGTCGATGGTCGCGCGCCTGAAGGGCGGGATCTGATGCGCGCGTATCTCGACGCGCTGGCGACCCTGGTCTCCGGTGCGTCCCTCTCCATCGGGCCCGCGGTGGACGAGGCCGCGCGGCTCGTGGCCGATGCCGCGCTTCATGGACGCACGAGCTTCGCGTTCGGGAACGGGGGCAGCGCGACGCAGGCCCAGCACTTCGCGGCCGAGCTCGTCGTGCGCTACAAAGACGACCGGCCGGCCCTCCCGGCGGTCGCACTCACGGCCGACGTCGCGATCCTCACCGCCTGCGCGAACGACTACGACTACTCGGTGATCTTCGCGCGGCAGATCGAGGCCCTCGGGAAGCCGGGCGACGTGGCCGTCGGATTGACGACCTCGGGGAGGAGCCCGAACGTCCTGAAGGGCCTCGAGGCGGCGAAGGCGCGCGGCCTCGCGACGATCCTGCTCACGGGCGAGAAGGGCCGCGCGGAAGCCGCGCGCTGGGACGTCGCCATCGTCGTGCCCTCGACCGAGACGGCCCACGTGCAGGAGCTGCACCTCGCCGCCTTGCATCTGATCTGCCGGTTCGTGGACGAGGAACGGGGCCGCAGGAGCTGACGGCGGGTGGAGGGCCGGACCGGCGCCGTCCTGAAGGCCGCGGCGATCGCCCTCGTCGCCTGGCTCGCGATCGATCGCTTCCTTCCGGGCCTCGCGCTCTCCGTGATTTCCCACGACCGGGCGGCTCTCCCGAATGCCCTCAAGGAGCCCGTTCAGGGTGAACCGGTGCGCGAGCCGTTCGCCGAGATGCGCGGCCGGCGGACGTTTCGGATCACGCCGCGCGCCGCGTATGACGTGTCCGCGCGGGTCGGCGCGACCGAGCGCTACCGGTCGAGCGCCTCGGGAAGCCTCCTTCCCTGGGACTTCGTTCTCACGTGGGGCGCCGTGACGAGAGAGCCGGCGTGGCCTTCCATCTCGTTCACGCAGACCGGCCGCTTCTACCTGTGGTCCACGCGCGACAGGTCGCTCGATCTCGGTTACGTCTCGAGCCACACCGCGAACACGCACCTCGTCCCGGGCTCGTCCCGCGTCGCGTCGGCCCTCGCGCGTGTCCGGCGGGGCGACGTCGTGCGCCTCGAGGGCGACCTCGTCGACATCGACGGCCCGGACGGGTTCGTCTGGAAGACGAGCCTCACGCGGACGGACACGGGCGCGGGCGCGTGCGAGACGCTCTACGTCCGCGCGATCACGATCGGGACGCGGAAGTACCGCTAGGCCGGGAACACGGTGTCGATCGCTGCGAGGACGTCCGCCGGCGTCACGGCACTCATGCAGGTGTGATCGATCGGGCATACGGCGAAGCGGCAGGGAGCGCAAAGGGCGCGCCGGCGCGCGAGCGCGAGGCGGACGCGCTTGCCGTCGCCGCGCGGGCCGTCCCACGGCCGGGTGGCCTCGGGATCCGTCGGGCCGAAGACGACGACGGACGGTGTGCCCGCAGCGCCCGCGAGATGCGCGAGGCCGGAGTCGTTGCCGAGGAAGAGTGTCGCGTCCGCGAGGATGCCGAGCGCTTCGGGGAGCGACGTGACGCCCGAGAGGTCGAGGACGCGCGCCTTCTTCGCGAGACCCGCGGCCTCGCCGTTGACGCTCTTTTCCCCGGCGCTTCCGAGGAGGACGACGGGGAGTCCGCGCCGCGCCGCGAGCTCGTCGAAAACGGCCGCGAAGCGTCCGAGCTCCCAGCGCTTGGCGGCGTGGGCGAACGAGGCGACGTGCGCGGCTGCGAATGCCCCGCCTTTCCAGCCGGCCCCGGCGAGGCGCTCACGCGCGGCCTGACGCACCGCGGCACTCACGGGCCACGAGACGTCCGGCGCGCCGGCGGAGGCGGCGTCCGCCGCCTCTGAAAGGCGCAGATGTTTCCAGACCTGGTGCTCGGCGGAGGCGAGGGAAAGACTCACGGCGCGCGTCAGGAGCGCGCCGCGCCATTCGCCCCGGTAGCCGATCCGTTCGGGCACGCCCGCGCGGGCGAGGGCCCACGCGGACCGAAAGCTCGTCGGGAGGATGACGGCGCGATCGAACCGGGCGGCCCGGATCTCTCCGACGAGGCGCTCGCGTGCGTTCGCGTCGGCATCCCCCCCGGTCGCGTCGTCGACGATGACCTCGTCCACCTCCGGAAGCAGACGGTACAGCTCGGCGACCCATGGGCGCGCGAGGATCGCGAGGGTGCCCTTCGTGTCGGCAGCGCGGAGAGCCCGGACGGCCGGCAGCGACATGACGACGTCGCCCACCCAATTCGTGGCGCGGACGAGCGTCCTCATGAGGTGTTTCCCGCGCCCGCGAGAGCCTTCTCGAGCTCGGCCTCGACGAGCGCGACGGTCCGTGAAAGCGTGCGGGTCGCCGCCGTCGCGCGGCCGGCCCGGATGAGGCGGAGGCGCTCGCCGGCGTCCTCGAGAAGTTCCGAGACCGCCGCCTCCCAGGCCTCCGGAGAAAGAGAGGAGACGAGGCGGCCCACCTTCCCGTGCGCGACGAGCTCCGGAATGCCGCCCACGGCGTGGGCCAGGACGGGACAGCCCGCGGCCATCGCCTCGACGAGGGCGAGAGGCGCGCCCTCGCTCTCGGACGGCAGGAGCAGAAGGTGGGAGGCCGCGAGGCGCGTCGAGACGTCGCCGACTTCTCCCGCGAAGTCGCATCTCTCCGCGACGCCCAGGGCGCCGGCGCGGGCCGCGACGGCTGCCTGTTGCGGCCCGGATCCCAGCAGAAGAAGCGTCGCGTCGTGACCGCGGAGAACGAGGCGCGCGAGGGTCTCGACGGCTATGTCCTGTCCTTTCCCGCCGTCGAATGCGCCCACATGGACGAGGCGGTGAGGGGGCGCGGGCGGCGCGGGCACGCTCACGAAGGCTTCCGGCGGGAGGCCGTCGGGCACGACCGCGACGCGCGACGCGTCGACACCAGCCTCGGCAAGGGTCGCCGCGACGGCTTCGGAGACGGCGAGAAAGCGGTCCGCAGCGCGGTATTTCACGCGCGACAGAGGATGGCCGGAAGGGCGGAAGACCACGCGCCGATGGACGATCAGCGGGCGTCCGGCGGAGGCTCGGCTCCAGACTGCCGCGCCGTGCCCGCGGGAGTCGCCCGCAT
The DNA here is from genome assembly GCA_023717585.1 of Thermoanaerobaculia bacterium. GTDB lineage: Bacteria > Acidobacteriota > Thermoanaerobaculia > UBA5066 > UBA5066 > Fen-183. The sequence goes on along the minus strand of JAMQPJ010000647.1, from coordinate 7,813 downwards.
AGAGGAGGTCCGGCTGGAAACGGCGCGCGGTCCGGGCTACGGCGAGGAGGAGTCCGGGCGATGCTTCGGGACCGGGCGGAGCCTCGACGACGTCGATCCCGCGATTGCGCAGGCATGCCGAAAGGGGAGCCGCGCGCCTGCCGATGAACCGGATCGCGTGGCCGCGGCGCGCGAGTTCAGCCAGAAGGAGGGCCGTCTGCTTCTGGCCGCCGCGCAGCCCGGCGCCGAGGTCGAGGGCGAGCAGCCTCACGCGGGGGAGAATAGCGCCGCAGCCCGCGCCTGCTACTGTCGTGCCCGTGCGCGCCCCGCTTTCGGTCGTCCTTCTCGTCAAGAACGAGGAGGACCGGCTCCCCGGAGCGCTCGAATCGGTCGCCTTCGCGGATGAAATCGTCGTGGCGGATACCGGTTCGACGGACGGAACCGCCCTCGCTGCGCGCCTCGGCGGCGCCCGCGTCGAGTCCATCGGCTGGGAGGGATTCGTCGCGTCGCGGAATCGCGCCCTGTCGGCGGCCCGTCACGACTGGGTTCTCGTGCTCGATGCCGACGAGCGGATTTCGCCGGCGCTACGGGACGAGATCCTCGCGGCGCTTGAGAAGGACGATGCGCGGATCGCGGGTTACCGGATGCCGCGACTGTCCCACTTCCTCTCCCGGCCTGTGCGCCATGGCACCTGGTATCCCGACTTCAAGATGCGACTGGGACGAAGGTCGCGCGCCCTCAGGGCCGAAGGGGGGCGCGTCCACGAAGTGATGGTGGTCGACGGTCCCGTCGAGAGGCTCGTTACGCCGCTCGTTCATCACCCGTACCGCGACCTCTCCGACGCCCTCCGAAAGGCCTCGACGTACGCGAGGCTCGGCGCGCAGGACCGCTTCGACCGCGGCGCGCGCGGGAGCGCCTCTGCGCTCTTCTTCCGCCCGCTCGTCGAGTTCTTCCGCTTTCTCGTGCTCAGGGCGGGGTTTCTGGACGGACTGGTCGGTTTCTACGTTGCGTTTCTCCACGCGTTCTCGTACTTTCTCCGCGCCGCTTTTCTGCTGGAAATTCAACGGCGCTACCCTGTTGAACAGAAGGAGCGCCAGAAGGAGATCAGGACATGAAGCTCACGATGGGTCGTTCGTCCGGAGGCGCTCTTGCCCTGACCGCCGCAGCGGCTCTCGTCGTCTCGACTTTCGTTCTCGGAGGTTGCGCGAAGACCGAAGAGAAGGGCCCGATGGAAAAGGCCGGAGCCGCGGCCGACAAGGCCGTCGAGAAGGTCAAGGACGCGTCGGCCGAAGCCGCGAAGTCCGTCAGCGAGGCCGCGAACAAGGCGAAGGACGCCGCCGCTGCTGCCGCCTCTTCGGTCGGCCAGGCCGCCGAGAAGGCGAAGGACTCCATGGCCGCCGCCGGGGCTACGGCCGCCGCTGCCGTGGACAAGGCTGCCGACAAGGCCGTCGCCGCCGCCGACAAGGCCGCCGACAAGTCGAAGGAAGCCGCCGCGGGCGCGGCAAAGGCCGCGAGCACCGCCGTCGCCCCCAGGAAGAAGTAGGACCGTTCTTCGTTTGGTTCTCTGCGGCCTCCGGCATTCCGGGGGCCGCTTTTTCGTTGCAAGAGTATGAAAGGCCTCGGGCCCCTCGTCCGGCTCGCGGAGGAGATCGTCTCCTGCCGCGCGTGTCCGCGTCTCGTCGCCTGGCGCGAGGAAGCCGCCGCGCACCCGCCGCGCCGCTTCCAGGGGCAACGCTACTGGGGGCGCCCGGTGCCCGGCTTCGGCGACGCCGGGGCGCGTCTCCTCGTCGTGGGGCTCGCGCCCGCCGCGAACGGAGGCAACCGCACCGGCCGCGTCTTCACGGGCGATGCGTCGGGGGACTTTCTCTTCGCCGCACTGCATCGGGCCGGTATCGCGAATCAGCCGGCCTCGGTCTCGCAGGCCGACGGCCTCGAGCTGCGGGATGCCTGGATCGCCGCGGCCGTGCGCTGCGCCCCGCCCGACAACAAGCCGACGCAGGCGGAATTCTCGCGCTGCCGCCCGTTCCTCGTACGCGAGATCGCCGCGCTGCCGCACCTCTCGGTCGTCCTTGCCCTCGGCGCCCACGCATGGCGGGCCGCGATCGAGGCGCTCGTGGAGAATGGCGCCCCGCGCCCGAAACCGCTTCCGGCTTTCTCGCATGGCGCGAAAGTCCGGCTGGGACGATTTCTGCTATTGGGCTCGTACCACGTCAGTCAGCAGAACACGTTCACGGGCCGGCTGACGCCGGCAATGCTGGACGCCGTGCTCCGGCGTGTGAGGTCCGAAGAGAAACGAAGATGAGGATTTCTTTCTTATATGCGGCGGCTGCTGATGCAGCCGCCGATAAATGCAAATCTCTGCCCGGATGTCCGGTGTCAAGGGCGCGCTTCGCGCGCCGCGCAGCGGTCTTCGACCCTTGACTCCGGACATCCGGGAAATATCCGATCTTCGGTTCCCCCTCAAAAGAAACACAACCCGGCAGGTTGCGTATCAGTCCCCATGAAACAGAACATGCGAGTCCTTGCGCTCCCCGCTCTAGCCGCATTCGTCACTCTCTTCCCGTTTTCCGCCCCCGCCCAGCCGCATTACCTCCCCCCCAGCGGGGACAACCAGCGGGCCTCGGTGACCCAGCAGGTCGGCCCCGTCACGGTCTCGATCTCCTACGGGAGCCCGCGCGTCGTCCTCAAGGGCAACGACCGGCGCGGCAAGATCTGGGGCGCGCTCGTGCCCTACGGCCTGACCGCGCTCGACTTCAACGACTGCAAATCCTGCCCCTGGCGCGCCGGCGCGAACGAGGGGACGGTTTTCACGGTCTCGGACGAGGTGAAGATCCAGGGAAAGTCCCTGCCGGCGGGCTCGTACGGACTGTTCGCGATCGCGGGAGCCGACGAATGGACGTTCATCTTCTCGAAGAACGCGACGTCCTGGGGCGCCTACTGGTACGACCCCGGGGAAGACGTGCTGCGCGTGACGGCGAAGCCGGCGAAGAGCGATTACCACGAATGGCTGACGTACGACTTCATCGAGCGTGAGCCCGCGAAGGCGACCGTCGCCTTGAAGTGGGAGGAGCTGCAGGTCCCGTTCACGATCGCGGTCGACGACGTGCCGGCCCGCTGGGTTGCGAGGATGCGCGACGAGCTGCGCGGCTACACCGGCTTCTCCTGGGAGAACTGGCAGCGCGCGGCGGACTACTGCCTCCAGAACAAGATCAACCTTCCCCAGGCGCTCGACTGGGCGCAGCGGGCCACGGGCCCGAACTTCGGCGGCGCAGGGCAGGTGCTCGCCCAGACGACGCTCGCGCGCGCGCTCGCGGCCAACGGCAAGGAGGACGACGCTGCGAAGGTGTGGGAGAAGGCCGTGAACCTGCCCGGCGCGACGCCCATCCAGATTCACATGGTCGGCCGCTCGCTCCAGGCCGAGGGCAAGGTGCAGCAGGCTCTCTCGATCTTCCAGACGAACGCGAAGCGCTTCCCGGACCAGTGGCCCGTGAACGTGGGGCTCATGCGCGGCTACGCGGGCGTCGGCGACGCGAAGAAGGCGCTCGGAGCGGCGCGCCTCGCCCTGAAGCAGGCGCCGGACGACCTGAACCGGAAGAACATCGAGGGCGCGATCGCGAAGCTCGAGAAGGGCGACACGAAGATCAACTGACGAGATGGAATGACTGGGAGTTGTTTTTCTGCGCGCCCTTGACTCCGGACATCCGGGGAATACGAGCAAGATGAAATCCGGGTAAAATCGGAATCGTGGTGGGGGCTCCCGGTAACGAAGTTCACGACAAGTTCCGGGACGAGTGCGGCGTCTTCGGCATCTTCGGCCACGGGGACGCGGCGAATCTCACGTACCTCGGCCTCTACGCCCTGCAGCACCGGGGCCAGGAATCCGCCGGGATCGTGACGTGGGACGGCTCGCGCGTGTCGGTGGAGAAGGGCATGGGGTACGTGGCGGATCTCTTCGACGAAGGGCGCCTCTCCCGGCTCCCAGGCTCGTCGGCGATCGGTCACGTCCGGTACTCGACGACGGGCGAATCCCGCCTCGAGAACGCGCAGCCCATCGTCTACAACACGAACAAGGGGCCGCTCGCGATCGCGCACAACGGCAACCTCGTGAACGGGGACGAGATCCGAGCCGAGCTGGAAGAAGAAGGCTCGATCTTCACGACGAGCTCCGACACGGAAGTCTTCCTGCACCTGATGGCGCGGTCGCGCGTGGACGATGTCGTGGGCGCGCTCCGCGACGCGCTCTCGCGCGTCCGCGGCGCGTACTCGATCGTTCTCCTGGCCCGGAATCGCGTGATCGCCGCGCGCGACCCGCAGGGCGTCCGTCCGCTGACTCTGGGCCGCCTCCGGATCGAGGGCGCTCCCGACGCGCGGGTCGTCGCCTCCGAGACGTGCGCGTTCGACCTCATCGACGCCGAGCCCCTGCGCGACGTCGAGCCCGGCGAGATCGTGGTCTTCGACGCCGGCGGGACGGCGTCCGCGTCGTTCGCGATGGGGCAGCGCACGGCCTTCTGCATCTTCGAGCACGTTTACTTCTCGCGGCCGGACTCCACGGTGTTCGGGAAGTCCGTGGCCGAATCGCGACGCTCCTTCGGCCGGCGTCTCGCGATCGAGCATCCGGCCGCGGCGGACGTGGTCGTGCCCGTGCCCGACTCGGGTGTCTTCGCGGCGCTCGGCTTCGCGGAGGAGAGCGGGATCCCTTACGGCATGGGGCTCGTGCGTAATCACTACGTCGGCCGCACGTTCATCGAACCGAAGCAGTCCATCCGCCATTTCGGCGTGAAGGTGAAGCTGAACCCGGTGCGCTCGGTCGTGGCCGGCAGGCGCGTGATCCTCGTGGACGATTCGATCGTGCGCGGCACGACTTCGAAGAAGATCGTCAAGATGCTGAAGGCCGCGGGTGCGACCGAGATCCACATGCGGATCTCGTCCCCGCCCACGATGAACCCCTGCCATTACGGGATCGACACGCCCCGGCGGAAGGAGCTCATCGCATCGACGCACGACCTCGAGGAGACGCGGAAATTCATCGAGGCCGACTCTCTCGGCTACCTGTCGCTCGACGGGATGCTCACGGCCTTCGGGCGCTCCGAGAACGATTCCTGCGCGGCCTGCTTCTCGGGCCGCTATCCGATTCCGCTGACCGTGCCCGACCCGCAGGCCACGCTGTTCCCCACCGACGAGCCGCTCGCAGATGTCTGGGGGGAGAAGCCGGCCGAGACCTTCCCGCGGCTCGTGCGCGCCACGAAGCCCTGACGGCAGCCGCCCAAGTGGCCGCGGACAAGCTCGATTTCTCGCCGGAAGACGGCGGCAAGAGCGTGCGCCTGCGCCTCCGCGTTTCCGCGGGGGCCTCGCGCCGCCGCGTGCTCGGAGTCCACGGGGGCGCGCTCAAGCTGTCGGTGAAGGCCCCTCCCGAAAAGGGCAAGGCGAACAAGGACGTCCTCGCGCTCGTGGCCGAGACGTTCGGACTTGCGACGTCTGACGTCGACATCGTCTCCGGAGACACCTCCCCGGACAAGGTCGTGCGATTGCCGCTGACTCTCGAGGATGCGGCGGGGCGTTGGGCGACCGGGATCGGACTCCGCTGACGCTGCTAGGATCCGCGCCGTGACCGAGCCCCGCCGGTTGACCTATGCCGACGCCGGCGTCGATATCGACGCGAAGATGGGCGCCGTGGCCCGCGCGAAGGACGCGATCCGCTCCACGTTCACGAAAGGCGTGGTGGGCGACGTCGGGGGCTTCGGTGGTCTCTTCCGCCCGGACTTCTCCGGGATGTCCGACCCGCTCCTCGTCGCCTCGGCCGACGGCGTCGGCACGAAGCTGAAGGTCGCGATCGCGGCGGGCGTCCACGGCACGGTGGGGCAGGACCTCGTGAACCACTGCGTCAACGACATTCTCGTCCAGGGCGCGAGTCCACTCTTTTTTCTCGACTACATCGCGACGGGCAAGATGCGGCCCGAGGTCGTCGGCGAGATTCTCGAGGGGCTCGCGAAAGCGTGCCGCGAGAATGGCTGCGCCCTGCTCGGCGGCGAGACGGCCGAGATGCCCGGGATGTACGCCGACGGGGACTACGATCTCGCGGGCACGATCGTGGGCGCCGTGGACCGGCCGAAGCTCCTCGACGGGCGCAAAGTCTCGGAAGGGGACTTGCTCATCGGCCTGCCCTCTTCCGGCCTGCATACCAACGGGTACTCTCTCGCCAGGAAGATTTTCTTCGAAGGTCTAGGAATGCAGCCCGCCACGGAAGTGCCGGAGCTCGGGTCCACGGTCGCTTCGGCCCTTCTCGCGGTGCACCGGAGTTATCTCAAACCCGTTCTTCCACTCGTAGAAAACCTTCTCCTCTCGGCCATGTCCCACATTACCGGCGGTGGTTTTCCCGACAACATCCCGCGCGTCCTCCCCCCGAGCCTCGACGCCGTCGTCCATCCCGACGCATGGAGCTGGCCTCCCCTCTTCCGCTTCCTGCAGGACAAAGGACACGTCGCGCCCGCGGAGATGTTGCGCGTCTTCAACTGCGGCATCGGAATGGTCCTGATCGTCCCGCCGGCCCGCGGCCTCGAGGTGAAGAACCGGCTGGACGCGAGCGGGGAAGACTGGAAGCAGATCGGCCGCGTTCAGAAGGGCGCGCGAACCGTTCGCTTCGCCTGAGCGGTGAGCACTCCCGTTCCCTCTCCCCGGCCCCTCTTTCCGCTGCCGGCGCGTCTCGCAGTGCTGCTCTCCGGGCGGGGCTCGAACTTCGAAGCGCTGGCGGACGGCTGTGCGAAGGGCGAGATTCCGGGGAATGTCTGCCTCGTGATCTCCGACAACCCGGCGGCCGAGGGACTTCGGAAGGCGGAAAGGAGAGGAATCCCGACGAAGGTGGTCGACAAGGCCGGCTGGCCGAATCGCGCCGACAGGGAGACCGCCCTCCACACCTTCCTCGAGGAGGCTCGGATCGACCTCGTCTGCCTCGCCGGCTACATGCGCGTCCTCTCGCCCGCCTTCGTTGCGCGCTGGCCCCTTCGTATCCTGAACGTGCACCCCTCGCTCCTGCCCGCCTTCCCGGGCCTCAATGCGCAGGCCCAGGCGGTCGCCTACGGCGTCCGCGTGTCGGGAGCGACCGTGCATTTCGTCGATGAGGGGACCGACACGGGGCCGATAGTGGCCCAAACCGCGGTGTCCGTGCAGCCGACCGACGACGAGGATTCCCTCGCCGCTCGTCTCCTTCCGGCCGAGCATGCGCTCTACGTGGCGTCCGTTCGCCGCGTTCTGGAAGGCGGCTGGTGGATCTCAGGCCGTTCTGTGACGTTTCCGGGGTCCCTCGCGCCCGCTTGAGAATCCCACTTTCGAGGGATTGCCCCATGAACGCCATATCCCTACCTTTGATCAGCTTCTGAAATAAGGTGGCTTGATTGCGGCGGTCGGTAAGTCCGGCCCTCCGAAGGCATCTCTTTTCAGTAGGTTGAGTCGCATCGTCGACGCTGCGACCAGGTTCTTTTGAGAGAGGTTCTTTCGCACATGGGGCTCGGTTCGTGCGGGGAAGCGGGGTCGCCCTCACCTCGCCTTCCGCCCGGTTCGAGCCGGGACCGACCGATTCCTCGAGCCCCTGTGCATTCTTTGCCCTGTTACCTGTGCAATCCCCTTGACGCGCGACTGCTCAGGGCCTATCTTCCAATCCCCTGCGCTGGCGGCGTGGGGCGTGTTCTTTCGCGTTTACTGGCGTTTACGTGGAAAAGGTGAACTTCGGCTTCACATTCCGCTTGACGCCGGATAGCGCTTCTGCCAGTATCCGCCTCCCTGCCGCTGGACGGCGCCGGCTCCTTGAAAACTGAACAGAGACATCAGTACGCGTCTGCGA
>JAMQPJ010000634.1 GCA_023717585.1 Thermoanaerobaculia bacterium | reverse complement strand
CGGCGCACGTCGAGACGAAACGCAAGGCCAAGCGCGCGCGGATCCTCGAGAGCGCCGTCAGGAGCTTCGCGGCGAGGGGGTTCTACGGCACGTCCATGGACGACATCGCCGAGGAGCTCCTCCTGACACGTGGGAGCCTCTACTACTACTTTCGCGACAAAGAGGAGATTCTCGCTCTCTGTCACGAGACGGCCATGGAGGCGATGCTCGACGTGACCGAGCGCGTGCGCGCTTCGGCGCTCCCGCCCGATCAAGCGCTCCGGCGCATCATCGTCGAGCATGCGCGGATCATGGTGGACAAGTTCCACGGGACCGCTCTGGCGCTCCAGTTCGACGCCCTGGACGCGCGGCGCCGCGCCGCCATCGTGAGCGCCCGCGACGCGTACGAGAACAGCCTGCGTGACGTGATCGCCGAGGGCGTGGAGCAGAGGGTCTTCCGCCCGGTCGACCCGAAGCTGGCGGCGTTCGCGATCCTGGGCGCGATGAACTGGATGGCCCGTTGGTACCGCGCGGGCGGCGGAGCCTCCGCGGACGAGATCGGCGAGGAGTTCGCGGGGATCTTCCTCGGAGGGCTGAGGAATCTCGATCGGTGAAGGGGGCAGGGGGGAAACACGACCGCAAAGCGGTCGGCGGGCTGGCTACCGGTCGGTAATCTCGAGGATTCCGAGGAGGGTCTCGGGCCTTTCGGGGGAGGTGGAATTCCTGAGAAGCACGGCGTACGAGCCCGCGGGCGGCACGCCCGGAGGCAGGCGGAGCGATACGTCCCCTTCTTCCATTTCCCTCGAAGGGAAAGCGGCCGATTCCCAGGCCACCCTTCTCCCGTCGAGGAGGGCGACGCTCAAAGTCGACGTCGCCCGGCCCGCCAGCGATCTGGGGAAACTGAGGAGAATCGCCCCGCCCGCCGCGCGTCTCAAGGTCGTGATCACCGGGCCCGCATTCCGCTCTCCTCCGAGCAGGACGGTCTGCGCCAGAGGCACGACGCCCGCGTGGGCGGCGGGATCGGCTGTGCGGGCAGGACGCGCCGACAGCTCGAGGCGCGCGCGCGAGAGGTCGCTCTTGAGTCGCAGCGCCGAGAGGAGAGCGGCCACGAGGAGCAGCGTCAGGAGCCCGAATGCCACTCCCATCCCGGAGCGGCCCGGAAAAAGGTGCGCGTCTCCGGCGGGCCCCTCCGCGCGACGAGGGAAGAGACCCTGAGCCTGGATTCTCAGCTGGAGCCTGCTCGTGGTATCGACCCTGTTCCGGTAGTACGGAGTTCCGAGGAGCGAATCTTCGAAGAGGCGCCGCTCCGCCGCGCTCAACCGGCCGAGGACGTAGTCGGAGACGAGGGCGTCCTCTTCCGCCTCGATCCTGTCGAGGAGCGTGTCGTCCCGAAAGTAGGCTTCCTCGAAGCGGCCCCGCGTCGTGTCGGGCATGCGCCGAAGCAGGTAGTCGCGGATTTCCTCGGGGCCGGGGGCCAGCGCGCTCACGAATGCGCGCTCACGGGAGGGAGTCCGGTTCCGGAGGCGGCTGCCCGCCGTCCCGCGTTGCCTTGTCGCG
>JAMQPJ010000595.1 GCA_023717585.1 Thermoanaerobaculia bacterium | reverse complement strand
CGTTCGCGCGCTCTTCGACACGCGCGTCATCTCGATCGAGGAGGGCTCCGTCATCCTCGAAACGATGGGAAGAAGATCCGTGGTGCCGAACGACTTCGTCTTCGCCCTCACGGGCTATCGCCCCGACTTTCCCCTCCTCCGCTCTCTTGGCATCGCGATCACGGACGACCTTCACGTCGTGCACGACCCCGTGACGATGGAGACGGGCGTGCCCGGCCTCTACGTGGCGGGCGTCGTCGCCGCGGGCATCGAGATCGGCAAGCTCTTCATCGAGAACGGCCGTCTGCACGCCGTCGCCATCGTGAAGCACATCCTCGAGCGCCGCGGCGCCGCCCCCGCCGCGCCGCTCGCGGCTCCGGAGATTCGCCGGTTTCGGGACGGGGACTGACGGACGCCGCGCGACCTCAGGACGCCGGACTCGGAGCGTCCGGGAAGGGATTCACCTTGTTCTCGATCGGAGGAAGGGTCTTGAGGAAGTCGTAGAGCATGCCGAGGTCGTCCTCGGTGAGGCCCGACAGAGGCAGCCAGGGCATGATGGTGTTGCGGCCCTTCGGCGCGACGGGCGCGTTGTCGCCCGTGAGCGAGACGAAGGACTTGAAGCGGCCGACGAACTCGGCCTTCGTGGCCCGGCCGAGATACGCATCGGGATGCGGCGTGAGATTGGGCGTGATGTTGCGTCCCCACGGCCCCTTCATCTCCCAGCCGCCCGTGTAGTCCTTCTTCGGCAGGAGCTTTCCCTTGTCGTCGTGCGGCGTGTGGCATTCGTGGCAGCCCCCGATGATCGAGAGGTAGCGACCGTAACCGATGCGGTCGGTCTTCGGGTCGGGAGCCGTCACGGGGCCGTCGAGCGGTTTCGGCACGAGCTTCACGAAGAGGTTGACCGGGAAGTCGAGCTTCTTCGCGGGCACCGAGTGATTCACGGGCGCAAGCGTCCTCAGGTAGACGAGGACGGACTTCGCGTCCTCGTCCGACATGGACCGGTAGTCCTGGTACGGCATCATCGGAAACAGGGCGTCTCCGTTCTTGTCGACACCTTCGCGCAGCGCGCGGAGCACCTCTCCGTCCGTCCACGAGCCGAGGCCGTGCGCAGGGTTGGGCGTGATGTTCTGCGCGCAGACGACGCCGGGGACGGCGAATTCCTTGCCGAAGGGGAAGCCGCCCTGCCCGGCCGTGCCCGGTTTGAGCGGAAGGCCCCAGCGGTCGGACTGGACTTCGGAGTGGCACGTGAGACAGTCCGAGACGTGCTCGACGAGGTACGCGCCGCGCGCGAGCCGGTCGGGCGTCCGCTCGATACGTTCGGCCGAAGGAGGGCGCTGGGCGGGGCGGCGAAGCGCGAGAGCTGCCACCGCGAGGCCGGCGAGGACGACGAAGCCGCAGGCAGTGAAGAGGAGCGCCCGAATCAGTTTCTTCATGAGGCGGGATCATGCCGCGACCGGGCCTCAAAGCGGAAGCCTGAGAATGACGATGTCCCGGAGTCCGCCGGCGGACAGGACCCCGTTCGCGACCGCGTCGGCCTGGCCGTTCGCGACGAAGTAGAGCGCCCCGTCCATGACGACGCCCCTCGTCGGCAGATCGAAGGACGGATGGCCGCACTCGAGGAGCTCGCCCTCCTCGACCGAGACTCCGTTCGCGCCCAGGCGCCAGCGCGCCACCCGCCCGACGCTCACGGCGCCCTGAATGCCGATCAGCGTGCCCTCGTGCGACACGAGGCCGCTCAGTCCCGCCGGAAAGAGCCCCGCGGGCTGGTCGAGGGGCACGACCTTGCCCGTGGCCGTGTCGACGTGAAACGTCCCGCGTGCGACGTCGGCAACCCAGAGGTGCTTCCCATCCTCGCTCGCGACGATTCCGCTCGGGGCGACGAAGTTGTCCTTCGGGACGAGCGTCTCGAGCTCCCCGGAGCCGGCGCGGAGCACGAGAATCTCCGTCGAAGCGGTATCCGTTACGTAGACGTTTCCCGCGGCGTCGAGCGCCAGGTCGTTCAGGAGGTGCCGAGATTCCCGTGACAGCACGAACTTCCGGACGAGAGTTTTCGAGACGAGGTCGTACTCGTAGAGCGCCGAGCGCCCGTCATCCTCCGCGGTGAACCCCTTCATCTCCCGCCTGGCGGCGCTCGTCGCCCACAGCCGCCGGCGCTTCGCGTCCACTTTCACGGCGACGACGGCGTCGAGCCCATCCGCGCCCTCCGGCACGAAGTCCGCCACGGTTGCCGGAGCGCCCGGAGCCCCGCGGGCTCCCGGCGTGACCCGGACGATCTTCCGCTTCCAGAGACTCGACAGATAGAAGACCTTCTCGACCGGGTCCCACGCGATGCCCTCGGGCACGAGGTCCTTCTCGGCCACGACGAAGGCCGGGGACGCGCGATGCCGCGCCGGCGCCCGCGCGCGGAGGGCCGCCTCGGCCTCGCGGAAGCGCGGGTCGCCTTCGAGGGCCGCGAAGGACCGGGGAATCGGCCGCAGGCAGCTCCCCGACCGGACGAGCCGCTGGAGCCACTCGAGGGCGGCGTCGGGCCTTTCGGCGCGAGCCCAGGACGCCGCGACGAGGTACGCGGCCGCGTCGTCCCCCGCGTTGAACGCGAACGCCCGGGTGAAGCCCTCCGCGGCGGCCTCCCAGTTGCGACGGCCGAAGGCGTGGTTGCCTGCCGCGTACCCGTTCACGATCTCCGACACCCGCGATCGGCCGAGAAGCGCCGGCGGAGAAGACGCCGGCCGGGGCACGGCGGAGCAGGCCGCGAAGAGCGCGGGCAGGAGGAGGAGCGCGGCGGCGCGGCTCGGCCGATTACGCGGCGTCATCCCCGTCCTCATCCTCGAAGAGGCTCCGCTGCGGCCGGCCCGCGGGCCGCGCGGGATCCGGCGGTCCCGCAAGGGGCGGCGCCGACGGCTCCTGCACGGACGCATCGTCCACCCGGGAAGAGTTGAGCCGGGGCGAGACCAGGAAGGACTCGAGCGCACCCGCCGGAAGCGGGCGGAGCAGTTCGTGGAGCCGAGCGGCGTCCTCGAGGCCGGCGTCGAGCCAGAGGTCCTCGGCGCCTCTCTCGAGGATGACCGGCATCCGGTCGTGCACGGGCGCGACGTCGGCGCTCGCGTCCGTCGTCAGGAGCGCGAACGTGCGCAGAGCCGGCCCCTCGCGCGACTGCCATTCATCCCACAGCCCCGCGATGGCGAAGGGCTCCCGGGACTTCGTGCGGAAGGCGAGCGGCACCGACTCCGGGCCGCGGCGCCTCCATTCGTAGAAGCCGTCCGCAGGCACGAGCGCTCGGCGGCGGCGGAAGGACTCGCGGAAGCTGGGCTTCGTCGCGGCCGTTTCGGCGCGCGCGTTGATGGGCCGGCCCGCGTCCGAAGGGTCCGCCACCCACCCCGGGACGAGGCCCCATCGCATCGGCTCGAGGACCCGCGCGCCGGCGCCGGCTCTCCCCTCCGAAAGCCGCACGACCGGC
>JAMQPJ010000589.1 GCA_023717585.1 Thermoanaerobaculia bacterium | reverse complement strand
GCGTGGGCGGGCGACCCGGAGGCGCTCGAGATCTGGAAAGGGGCGGGCTTCAACCCGGTCCCGCTCCCCTCGACCGAGATCTCGACCGCCCTGCAGACGGGGCTCGTCTCGGCCCTGCCGACGACGCCGCAGGCCGCGGTCATCCTGCAGTGGTACACGCACGCGAAGAACATGACGGACGTGAAATGGGCGCTTCTCCTCGGGGCGACGCTCGTGAACAAGGCGACGTGGGAGAAGATCCCGGCGGCGTCGCGCCCGGCCCTGCGGGACGCCGCGCGACAGGCGGGAAAGCGCTTGCGCGAGGAGACGCGGGCGGCGGGTCAAAGGGACGTTCAGGCGATGCAGAAGCGCGGACTCAACGTGGTCGCCGTCGATGCGAAGGGCGAAGCCCTCTGGCGAGCCACCGCGGAAAGCGTCTACGAACGGATCCGCGGGAAGATCATTCCCGCCGAGGCGTTCGACGAAGCGAAGCGCCACGTGGCCGACTTCCGCAAGCTCAAGCAGGCCGCGAGCCCGCGTTGAAGCCCGGCGCCCTCCTCGGCCGGGTCGAAGGGGGATTCTTCCTCCTGGCCCTGGCCGTCGCCACCCTCCTGCCGCTCCTCGACGCCGTGGGCCGCCCGCTCGGCGGCCTCCACGTCCCCGGCTCGGCCGAGTGGGTGAGGCAGGCGACGCTCTTCATGGCGTTTCTCGGCGCGCTCCTCGCGGCCCGCGCCACGCAGCATCTCACCCTCTCGACAGCCGAACTGCTCGGCACCGGCCGCGCTCGCCGCATGGCGGGTCTCTTTTCGAACTCCGTGGCCGCCTCGGTCACCGCGGTCCTGGCCCGCGCCTCCCTCGATCTCGTCGGGGTCAGCCGTCAGGAGGGCAAGCTCCTGCCGGGCGGCGTCCCCGAGTGGATCCTCACGCTGGTGATGCCGCTGGGACTCGCGCTCCTCGCCCTGCACTTCGCGTGGGCGGCCTCGGAGAGCTTTGCCGGCCGGTTCGTCGCCCTCGCGACGGTCGCGGCGGCCTTCGGTCTCGGACTCGTCCCCCAGCTCGCGGCCAACGTGGTCGTCCCGCTCGCGCTCGTCATACTCCTCGCGGCGCTCCTCGGCGCTCCCGTCTTCGTCGCGATGGGCGGAATTGCGCTTCTCCTCTTCTTCCGCGACGGAACGCCGGTTTCCGCGGTCCCGGCCGAGATCTACCGCCTCGTGGCCTCGCCCACGCTCCCGGCCATACCCCTCCTCACCGCGGCGGGTTACGTCCTGGCCGAGGGCAAGGCGTCCGTGCGTCTCGTCCGCTTCTTCCGCGCGCTCTTTGGGTGGATGCCGGGCGGCCTCGCGGTGATGGTGACGGCGGTCTGCGCCCTGTTCACGACCTTCACGGGCGGTTCGGGCGTGACCATCATCGCCCTCGGCGGCCTCGTCTACCCGATCCTCCGGGACGACGGCTACCCCGAGGGCTTCTCGCTCGGTCTCGTCACCGCCGCAGGAAGCCTCGGCCTCCTGTTCCCCCCCAGCCTTCCGGTGATTCTCTACTCCGTCGTGGCGCAGGTCCCGGCCGACGCGCTGTACCTCGCCGGACTCGTGCCCGGCGCGCTCCTCGTCGCCCTCACGGCCGCCTGGGGAATCCGGCAAGGAAAGACGCTGGCAAGGGCCGGCGCCCCGCTTTCACAATTCTCGCTCCGGGAAGTATCGCGCGCGGGTTGGGCGGCGAAGTGGGAGCTTCTTCTTCCCGTCCTCGTCGTCGTCCTCTTCGCGAGCGGCATGACGTCGATGGTCGAGGCCGCGGCGGCCGCCTGCGCGTATGCCGTCGTGGTGAGCTGCTTCGTGCAAAGGGACATTCCGTTCGGCAGGCCGCTCGCGCGCGTCCTCCTCAAGGCCGGTGCGCTCATGGGCGCCGTACTTCTCCTCCTCAGCGTGGCGATGGGGCTGACCAGCTGGCTCGTGGACGCGCAGGTTCCCGCCCACCTCCTCGACGTCGTGCGGCGCAACATCCACTCGCCCGTCGTCTTCCTGATCGTCCTTAACGGCGTTCTTCTCGTCCTCGGGAGCGTCCTCGAGATCTACTCGGCGATCGTCATCCTGGCGCCGCTCGTCGCGCCGATGGGAGCCGCCTTCGGGATCGACCCGGTCCACCTCGGCGTCGTCTTCCTGGCCAACCTCGAGCTCGGCTTCCTCTTCCCGCCCGTGGGCCTGAACCTGCTCCTCGCGTCGTCGCGGTTCGGCAAACCCCTCACGGCCCTGTACCGGCACGTGCTGCCGTTCCTCCTCATTCGCGGGGTCGGCGTCCTCCTGATCACCTACGTAACCGCCCTGTCGCTCGCTCTCCCGAAGCTCCTCGGAATAGCGCCCTGAGCCGTCGAGGAAGAGCCGGCGGGCTGCTGCTGCTTTGCACTGAGGATCTGTCGGCAGCTCGACAAACAGCCTAAGCACGTTCTCGGCCGGCTATGTCCTCATCCCAGAGTGTCGGATGTTCCTGAATGAAGCCTCCCATCAGTGCAATACAGGCCGCGTCGCTGAGCAAGACGACGTCAACACCGCGCGATCGGAGGAAGTCGACGTTGCCCGGGAAGTTGCGGTCTTCGCCGACCACGACGCGGCCGATGCCGAACTGAAGAATTGCTCCTGCGCACATCATGCAAGGACTCAACGTTGTATAGAGGGTTGTTTGATCGTATCGAGACCTGCGTCCGGCTTTCCGCAGGCAGTCCATCTCGCCGTGGGCGATCGGATCCCCGTCCTGGACGCGTCGGTTGTGGCCGGCGGCAACGAGCTGTCCCTTCTCGATCAGGACGGCGCCTATCGGGAGGCCGCCTTCCTGATGGGACTTCAGTGCCTGGGCATAGGCGACCTTCATGAATGAGTCGTGCTCGGGCCGAATGGGCATGAAAAAAGAGTAGCTGGTGAGCGTGACGAGGGTCAATGTCACGGACAGTAGACGAATCGCGTTCTCAGGTCTGAGGGCCGTTGAGTTGGTATCGAAAGGGCCATAAGCTCGCCCACGTCCGCAGATCTCTGCCCGACCTGATGGCTCCTGAAAGGAGAACGACGTATGAAGCGGTTCGTGTCCCTCGCTCTCGCTCTTCTGACGGCCGTCCCCTGTGCCGCCCAGTGGCTCTACCCGCCGACGAAGACCGTCGATGCCGCGGACACGTATTTCGGGAAGACCTACAAGGATCCATACCGCTGGCTGGAGGACCTCAAGGACAAGGACGTGGAAGCCTGGTTCAAGGCGCAGGCGGAGCTGACCGACGGCCTCCTGGCGAAGATTCCGGCGGTGGACGCCCTCGCCAAGGAGTGGATGGACCTGGACAAGCTGAAACCCGCCAAGTACACGACCATCGCTTACGAGAACGGACGGGTCTTCTACAAGAAGACACTCGGGGGCGAGAACGTGGGCAAGCTCTACTTCCGCCAGGGATGGAACGGGGCGGAGAAGCTGCTCTTCGATCCGGCGACCTACAAGGCGGGCGAGACGACGACGATCGAGAGCTCGCTGCCCTCTTTCGACGGCCGTTACGTCGCCATGGGTTTCTCCGCGAAGGGAGCCGAATACTCCGAGATCCGGATCCTGGACGTGGACCGGGGAACCCTTCTTCCCGAGAGTACCTACCCCTCCTACGGCCCGTACGGCTGGTCGCTGGACAGCAAGTCCCTCTTCTACGACGCCGGAAAGGTCACCGACATCAAGAGCCTCGAGATCGAGTTGAACCGGAAGACCAAGCTGCACAGAGTGGGAACGAGCTTCGACGCGGACGTCGACTTCTTCAGCAACGAACGCAACCCCGAGCTGGGGATCACGCCCAAGGAGTTTGCCGCGGCCTTCATCGACGAGAAGTCCCCGGAGTACATCCTCGGGGCGCTCTACACCGTGCAGCAGGAAATGCGGATGTACTACGCACCCATTTCAAAGGCGAAGTCTCCGAGCATCAAATGGAAGGTCCTCTGCAAGCCTTCCGACAACCTGGTTCGCGGCATGACCTTCCACAAGGGTCAGGTTTACGCGATCACCCACGCGAACGCTCCCCATTACAAGGTCGTCCGGACGAGCGCGAAGAATCCCGACTGGGCGCACGCGGAGACTGTCCTCCCGGAAGCGAACGACTCCATCCAGTCCATGGAGAAGAGCAAGGATTTCCTGTACGTCGTCTACTCCAACGGAATCCGCGGCCGCCTCGTCAAGTACGACCTCGCGGCGGGGAAGGCGCATGAGGTCAGGCTTCCCGCCTCTGGCACCGCAGACATCGCCTGTCCGGGCTGGCGCACGAATCGCTGCATCGTGTACGTGACCTCCTGGATCAGCCCGACGACCCTCTACGATTACGACGGGGCGAAGGACACGTTCGAAAAGAGCATCTTCAACACGGATGTCTCGTACCCGGGTTTCGAGACCCTCGTCACGGAGGAGGTCGAGGTGCCGGGGCACGACGGCACCCCGGTTCCCCTGTCCATCATCTACAAGAAAGGCACTCCGCTGGATGGCAGCAGCAGCTGCATCCTGGAGGGCTATGGGGCGTATGGGATCAGCTATACGCCGAGCTTCAACGTGCGGCATTCCATCGCTTTGCACGGAGTCGTGCTGGCCTACGCGCATCCACGGGGCGGAAGCGAGAAAGGCGAGGCCTGGTACAAGGCGGGCTACAAGACGACCAAGCCGAATACCTGGAAGGACTTCATCTCCTGTGCCGAATACCTCGTAAAGAAGGGCTACACGAGTCCCGAGCGCCTCGCGGGCACCGGCACGAGCGCGGGGGGAATCCTGATCAGCCGGGCCGTCACGACGCGGCCGGACCTCTTCGGCGCCGCCATCTGCAATGTCGGATGCGCCAACGCCATGCGGATGGAGTTTTCCCCGAACGGCCCCGTCAATACTCCCGAATTCGGCACCGTGAAGGATCCCGCCGAGTGCGAGGCTCTGTACGAGATGGACGGCGTTCAGCACGTCGAGCCAGGGGTGAAGTATCCGGCCGTGCTCTGCGTCGGCGGCTGGAACGATCCACGCGTCGCCCCGTGGGAGCCCGGGAAATTCGCGGCCGCTCTGCAGAACGCGAGCACCTCGGGCAAGCCCGTCCTGATGAAGGTCAACTACGACAACGGGCACTTCACCGAGGAGAAGATCGTCACGTTCAAGAATTTCGCCGGCCAGTTCGCATTCCTGCTCTGGCAGACCGGCCACAAGGAGTTCCAGCCGGTGAAGTAGGGTCCTCCGGAATCTTCGGGCGGAAGACGCACGCTCAGCGGAGCCTCGTCGCCACCAGCGGGGAATACTGATTGGACGTCGCGTTCATCAGCAGCGCCCCGGACTTGGCGTTGTAGAAGGTCTCGATCGTCGCCGCGAGCCCGGGCAGCGCGTTCCAGCTGATGACGAGAGCGCCGGACGCGTTGAAAGTGTAGCTCCCCTTGTTGTGGGGAGCGGCCGGCGCGGGCGTCGCCGCACTGCGCGGCTTCGTTTCGATATAGACGACCCGACCGCCGTGGTCGAAGTAGTAGTAATAGTAGTTTCCGTCCCAGACCTCCCACCAGCCGAGCAACCAGCTGAGGTCGGACCCTGCCGCCAGACCCGCATAGGCGGCGTCGAAGTTGCTCGTCGTGTAGCCTTGATAGCGTTTCGCCGTTTCGGCAGACCAGCCCGAACAAAGTGCTTCGTAGGCGGCGGCGAAGTCGCCCGGCGCGGCCCGATCTGCCGCCGGGTTCGTCGTCATGGCGATGTCCTGCCCGTAGCTGCCGACAGTCTTTGTCTTCAAACCAAGGCCGTCGTTATAGGTGAAGGATCCCAGCGTCCTAGAACGCACGGTCTTCTGACCATCCACCCAGTCGACATGGATATGGTTCAGGTGCGGATCGTCCGGGACGCCCACCCCCCTCTGATTGAACTCGACTCGATTGTAGGCCATCCAGCCCCAGCCGACCGACGCGCGGTAGCGGATGAACAGCTCGACTAACGCATTGGCGAAGGCACGCTTGGCGTCGTTGTCGCGGTGATAGAAGATATCGATCGCGGCACCGACGTTATGCGCGGTGACGGCGCCCTTGCCGTAGAACTGCGACGGCTGGTCCGGCGAGGGGCCGCCGAGCGCCACTCCGCGAGTCAAGAGGACGCCCATGGTGCGGCACATGGTGCAGATCGCCGGGGCCCTGAGATGGGTGAGGTCCACTGGTTGATCCATGCCGGGCCCATAGTCGGAACCCACGAGATCGCGCCACGTGACCGTGATCATGGCACGGAGGATATGACGTTCAGGGCGTCCAGATGCGAAGAACCCCGCGAGGTCGTCGCGGGGTTCGCGTCAACCGCGTCTGCCGTTGCATTCGCGAGGAAGGAAGATGGCTCCCCACACCGGTCAGTCTGCCCGAACGGTCCCCCAGCCGTAGACTCAGGCGCATGACTGCATCCGCGACCCCGAACCGCGCGGCGGCGTTCCTGGCGATGCATCGACCCGGCGCCGGCTTCATCCTGCCGAATGCCTGGGACGGTGGCTCGGCACGGATCCTGGAACAGGCCGGGTTCGCCGCGATCGCCACCACCAGCGCCGGGATCGCCTTCAGCCGTGGTGCCGCCGACGGCACCATGGAGGGGCCGGAGATGCTCGACTGCATCGCGCGGATCGTGTCGGCTGTCGCGTGCCCGGTAAGCGCCGACCTGGAGTCCGGTTACGGCGCAACCGCCGACCACGTTGCAGCAACGGTCGCCGCTGCGGTCGAGCTCGGGGTGGTCGGAGGCAATCTGGAGGACGTGACTCAGCCCGGAGAACTGCTCCCGGTCGAGGCTGCCTGCGAACGTCTCGAGGCGGCGCGGACCGCCGCACCGGCCGGTTCGTTCGTACTGAACGCGCGCACCGACGCCTACATGATCAGGCATTCGCACGCCTTCGCCGAGACGGTGCGCCGGGCCGAGCTCTACCTGGCTGCCGGAGCCGACTGCATCTTCGTTCCCGGTGTCAGAGCTGCCGAGGAGATCGGCAGACTGACCGCCGCGATCGGCGCGCCGGTGAACGTCGTGTCCGGGCTGGTCGAGCCGGTGCTGGACGCTGCCACCCTGCGCTCGCTCGGCGTCGCCAGGATCAGCGTTGGCGGCACCCTCGCTCGCGCCGTCCTCACCCTGGTCGAGCAGGCCGCTCGGGAGATGGCCGATCACGGCACGTTCGGCTTCGCCCGGGGCGCCATCCCGTATGCCGAGCTGCAGCAGCGCTTCAGCCGCTGAGCTCGGCTATCCTCCCGGTCGAGCGTGCCGGGCGCGGGCCCGGATGAAGACGGCACCAGCCCGCTGTTGGGTAAGGAGCCTCGACGTATGGCCGACACGAGAGCCGATCCGTCCCCCGACCCGGTGTTCCTTGCGGGGATCCCCATCTTCGGGGGTCTCGAACGCCCTGCCCTCGAGCTGATCGCCGCGCATCTTCAGCGGCGGATCCTCGGGGCCTCGTGCCTCGTTCTTGCCGAAGGAGAGGGAGCCCGCGAGATGTACGTCGTGGAAAGTGGTCGCGTCGAGGTTCGGATCCATCGCGATTCCGAGGACGTGGACGACCTCGTCGTGGCGACGCTCGGCCCGGGCGACTGTTTCGGCGAGATGTCGCTCCTCGACATCCAGCCCCGCTCGGCCACGGTCCGAACGGTGGGAGAGACAAGCCTGCTCGTCCTCGCTTACCGTGAGCTCCTCGAGTTCCGCCGGCGCGATCCCGACGCGTTCATCCTCCTCGTCCTCAACCTCGCCCGCGAGGTCTCGCGCCGCCTGAGAGCCAGCGAGCGGCACCTCATCGATCTTCTGCGCCGCCTGCCAGAAGGGGCGGTCGCGGCACAGGAGATCTTCGGGTCTCGTCACAGCTGACGGCGCGGCCCCGGTCGGCATTCCTGCGGCTCGTCTTGACGACCGGAACGGCTCGCCGCCGATGCGGACGGTGTGGCCCCTTTAATGCCCGACTCCCTCTTGTCGAGCGTGACCCATCGTTGTGCGACCGGGACGGCGCGCTCACCCTGCGCTTCGTCGGCGACAAGGCGGTACCAAGGCGCTCAGGACGGATCAGGGCGGTCGGAAGACGTTCGTGGCGACGCATCTGGAAGGTGCGTCGCTGGACGATTCCGAGAAGCGGCCGACCGTCCTGCGCCGCCCGGACGTCTCGTAAGACACGAAACCCCGCGAGGTCGTCGCGGGGTTGGAGGTCAACCGCGGGCCCGTCAGGACCGCGGGGAAGGCGCGATGGCTCCGCAGGTAGGACTCGAACCTACAACATCTCGGTTAACAGCCGAGTGCTCTACCATTGAGCTACTGCGGAATGTGAAAGAGCACCGCTCTTCGGCGCGCTGCGGGCGGCGCAGAAGACGCGAAAGAGCGGTGGATCGTAAGGAACGCATGAGGCCGCGTCAAGTAAGGCATTTCGCCGGTTGACCTCTCCCGTGACTTCCGCGCCAGCCTCGCCGCCCACCGGGCGTTTCGCGCCCTCCCCCACGGGCCCGCTCCACCTCGGCAGCCTCGTCGCCGCGCTCGGCTCGTGGCTCTTCGCGCGCGCGAAGGGCGGGCGCTGGCTCGTGCGCATGGAAGACCTCGACACGCCGCGCGTCGTGCCCGGCGCGGCCGACGACATCCTGCGCACGCTCGAGCGGTTCGGGCTGACGTGGGACCAGGAGGTCGTCGCTCAATCCTCGCGGATCGCGCTTTATGACGCGGCGTTTGAAGATCTTCTTAGAAGGAAGGAGATTTACGCCTGTGCGTGCTCGAGGGCGGACATCGCGCGAGCGGCGTCAGCGCCCGTATCGGAAGAAGAAGATTCTTCGAATGCGCGACGAGCCGCTGTGGATGCGGGTGGCGGTGGTGCCGCGCCCCAAGGCGCGATCTATCCGGGCACCTGCCGCAACGGCCTGCCACCGGGCCGTGCCGCCCGCGCCTATCGCTTCCGTGTTCCCGCCGGGCTCTTCGCCTTCGAAGATCTTCTCTTCGGTTTTCTTTCCGAAGATGTCGAGACGATTGTCGGCGACTTCGTCGTCAAGCGCGCGGACGGGCCGTACGCCTATCAGCTCGCGGTCGTCGTGGACGACGCGGCGCAGGGCGTCACGGAGGTCGTCCGGGGCTCGGACCTCGTCGACTCGACGGCGCGCCAGATCGCCCTTCAGCGCGCGCTCTCCCTCCCCGGCCCTTCGTACATACACCTCCCGCTCGTCCTCGGTCCCGACGGGAAGAAGCTCGGCAAGCGGGACGGCGCTCTCCCGCTCGAGACGCTCGACGAGGCGCGCGTCCGCGGCGCCCTCGCTTTCGCGCTCAGTGCGCTGGGTCAGGAGCCGGCGGCGGGGCCGCCGAGGGAGATGCTGGAGACGGCGCGACGCCGGTTCGACCCGTCACGCATTCCTCGAGAGCCTCGGCGAGCGCCGGGATGAGAACCGCGAGCGGCACGACGAGGAGGCGGTCCCAGGACCAGCGCACGTGCCATGCGGGGTCGAGCCGGCTGAAGGCGAAGGATCCGAAGAGCGCGATCGAGTAGACGGTAGCCCACGCGAGCAGCCCGCGGCGGCGCCGGAGCGCCCCGGGCGCGAGGGCGAGGAGCCCCGCTCCCGCGAGGACGAAACCCGCCACGGGAGCCGCCTCGACCGCGAGGGCGGAGAGCGCAGCCAGCGCCTTTCCCGGAGAGAACGCCGACAGCACGAAGTCGGTCGGCGGCAGCTTCGCTGCGAGTCGCCTCACGATGACCGCCCATGGAAGCGCCGCGAGGAGAAGCGCCGAAAGGCCGACGACGAGCGCCGGCCGGAAGCGCCGTGCTCCCGCGAGAACGGCGGCCGCCGACAGCGCCGCGACGAGTCCCTCGGGCTTCGTCCACGCCGCGAGCGTGAGGAAGATCGAGAGGCGCAGGGTCGCGCCCGCGTCCTCGCCGGCGCGCTCGGCCTCGCCGGCAGCCGCGAGGACGAGGACGAGGAGGAGCCCCTCGGCATAGCCCGGGTAGCGTCGCCAATAGGGGAGGAGCGACACGGCGGCGCCGGCGAGGAGCGCGAACG
>JAMQPJ010000555.1 GCA_023717585.1 Thermoanaerobaculia bacterium | reverse complement strand
ATCGTCAACAACAACGCGCAGGCGGCGAGCTTCGCGGTCACGAAGGTCGAGACGAACGTGCCGGGCATCTCGGCGGAGATCGTGCCCGTGGACAAGTCGCGCGTGCAGGTCGTCCTCACGGTCGACCAGAAGATCAAGAAGGGCGTCTTCGAAGGAGAGCTTCTGATCAAGACGACCGACAAGGCCAAGGGCGATCTCAAGGTGCCCCTGAAGGGCGTCATCCTCTAAATACGCTTGGCGGCCGAAGAATCCGGGCGGGGGCGCAGGAGCGCCCCCGCTTTTCATTGGCGGGGAGGAATGGTCTTGTAGACGTGTGGAGGCGGCGCGGTGAGGGCGACCTCGTGCAGCGGCGGATACTTCTGCCGCGCGGCTTCTTCCGCGATGAGGCGGAGCATCTCGAGGATGGCCTTCCGCCTCTCGCGCTGGCGCCGGGCGGCCGCAGGGGACAGGAGCGCGGAGAACGGCGAGTCGGAATCGTAGTGAGAGGCGAGGGTGAGGTCGGTGACGCCGTTCGGAAGGGACTCCAGGGCGAACGTGAAGGAGAGCCGCTCGATGCCCTTCTCGAGAAGGCCGCCATCGTCGGACCGCACGAGGAACGACAGAATGTCGGGCGGAGCGGCGACGATCACCGAGAGGTCGAGATGCCGGGGCCCCTCGGAGGTCGTCGCCTCGAGCGAGAGGACGGCTCCCTTTTCGGCCGTCGGACCCTTCTTGTACCTTGCGCCCCGCACCTTCAGGTTCGGCGAGTCCGCGAAGAACCACGTCGCGGCGTATTCAGGCGCCACGAGAAGCCGCCACACGATTGCGCGAGGCGCCTGGATCGAAACACAGTCCATCCCCTGGTAAGTCGCGAGCGGGGCGTCTGAGAGGGCGCGCACGCGAGCCGACCACGGATCCTGCTCGGCCCGAGCCGACGGCGAAAGAAGGGCCACGGACGCGAAAGCAGCGACGATCACACGCCGGGAAAGCGGCAGCATGCGCCGAGGATACGGGACATCCTGCCGGTTTCGGTAGTCCTCGGCCCGATTCGTGCATTGGTGGAAAAGAAAGCGGTTTCCATGTAGAAAGCGCTCGACGTAATGGAGGACTGCAAGATGAAGTGCTCGATTGGACTGATCGTAGCGGCGCTCGTCTCGGGCACGATGCTCGGACAACAGCCCGCGGAAACCCCGGTTTCGGGGGCGACGGCGCCCGCAGCGGCCCCCGCCCTCTCACCCGCACCGACGCCGACGCCGAGCCTCGTCGAGAACATCATCAAGCTCTGGAAGGCAAATCTTTCCGAGGACTTCCTCAAGAAGTACATCTCCGGCTCGGAGCTCGCGAAGGACCTCTCGGCCGAGGACATCGTCAGGCTCCGGAACGCGGGCCTGCCGGAGAGCCTCATCTCGGCGGTCTCCGAGCGCAAGGCGGCGGCGGTCGGCGGAATGCCCCCGGCCGTGCCCGGCGCCGCCCCGGCCGTGCCCGCCGTCGTGCCCGCTCCGTCGCCGACGCCCGCGCCCACGCCTGCGACCACCGCCCGGTGGGAAGGCCTCACGAAGCGCAACAGCGGAATCGTGCTCATCAAGAGCCGCTGGGATTCCGGCGTTCTCGAGTGGAAGGACGAAACCCTCCGCTGGACGGACGCGAGGGACTCGTCGAAGAACGTCCTCCTGACGGCCAAGCAGATCACCGAGCAACAGCTCACCTGCCTCAAGAAGGCCGGCGGAAACGAGTGCTTCGAGTGGGTCGTGAAGTCGAAGGACCAGGAACATCGGTTCCGCGACGTCGCGTGGCAGCAGGGCGAGAACGCCAAGGCGCAGGAGGTCTTCAAGTTCATGAAGACGCTCTATCCGAACCTCGTTTCCTCGCAGGTCCCGGTGGACGCGAAATAGGGGATCCGCGCCCGTCCCCGGCCGCCGCTACTTCCTGGTCGGCGGCTGGGGACGCAGGATTTCGAGCCAGTCGAAGGCGGCCGACAGCGTTCGCTCGTCGTCGGCGCCGCGGATGCGATCCTTCGGAGACTCGGCGTACGCGAAGGCGAACTTGAGCTCGTTCGCCCCCTTCTTCCAGAACGCGCGCGGAACGGCCACCGCGTACACGCGCGGTTCGCCGCCGAGCGTGAGCGCGTCGGTTTTCTTGTCGTTCACGTAGAGGGTGAGCGTCTGCGGCGGCCCGCCCGGGAAGCCGAACGGCCAGCAGCGAAACCGCACGAGCCGGTCGCCGTCGCCGCGGCTCGCGACCGTGAGATGCGCCTCGCGGCCGTGCGACCAGACGAACGTGTCCCCGAGCTCGGTCTTCTCGAAGCCGTCCCAGCCCGCGCCGAGGACCCCCGTCGTGGTCTCGGGATCGAAGTTGAAGGAGCGGGTCTCTTCGGGCGTCCGGCAGGCGCCCGTGAGGAACAGGGAAACGGCCAGGACCGCGGCCTTTCCGCCAAAGGCGGAGATCCTCGTCGCGCTCGTTCCATTCATCGAGGCGCCTCGCGCCGTACTTCGACGCCCGTGGCCACGAAGGTGGCGCCCGAATCCCCGGCCCGGGCGCGTCCCTCGGCCGCGAGGAATCCACCCGCGAGATCCTTGGGGAGTTTGAAAGTTCCATCGGAGACGATCGGCAGGACGGCGTCGCCGTCCTTGAGGGCGGGGCTGCCGGCCGCTCCCGCGTTCGCACCCTCCACGCGAACCGCCTTGGCCGCAAACCGTGCCGGATCCTGGACGACGTCCCGGACCGCCACGGAAGACAGGCCGCGCAGCGGCTTGCCGTAGAGGTCTGCCGCCCGCGCGGGAACCGCGGCGATCACGACGAGAAACGCCAGGGTGGCGAGAGCCGCCAGGCTGAGGGGGGCGGTCCACAAGCGTCGGGTTTTCAAAGTACCAGGCCCTTCGAGCCCGAGAAGGTGAACGTCACGGTCGCGCCGGGACACGGGTTGCCCCCCGGAGCGGTGCTGCGCGTATACGTGAGGGTGCCGTAGATCGTGCCGTCGTACTTCGTCAGGATCGTTCCCGAGAACGTGGCGACTGTCACCGAGCCATCCGTCATCGTCCCCGTGAACGACGTCGAGCCGTCGGTGTTCTTCGTGAACGTCGCGTTCTGGTCGGCGCCGGGCGTTCCGATGCCCTGGAGGAAGAAGAGCGTCGGCGAGCCGGCGCAGGAGGGAATCACGACGCCGGCGGAGAAGTAGTCGAACGCGCCCGCGAAGACCTCGGCGCGCCCCGAGAAGCCGTAGCCGTCGTTCAGGATCAGCCCGTACGCACCGTTGTTCGCGACCGGGATCTTGACGGGCGGCGAGTAGCTGATGGAGCCGATCGCGTTGTCGATGACGGATGCGCCGGTGGCCACGGGCCCTCCGCTCGTGACCGTCACGAGCGCCGTCAGGTTCGTCTCGCTCGCGGCGGGCGTGTAGCCGAAGAAGCTCGCGATGCCGTTGATCTGGGTCTGCGAGAACTTTCCGAGCGTGACGGTCCTCGTGCCGGCCGACGTGCCGTCCGGCCTGCGGAGGCTGACGTCGACGACCGTGTTGACCGTCTTGTTCGCCGACAGGAGAAACAGGTTCGTCCGGTAGCCGCTCGGCGGGGTCGTCGATGGCGAGCCGGAAACGTACGGCACGTAAGCCGTCTCGCCGAGGGCGATGAGCTGGTCCTGATTCTGGGAGGGAATGGCGAAGCCGTTCGTCCCGGCGACGCCCGTGGCGCTCCTCGCGTTCACGACGAGTGTTTGCGAGAGAACCCAGACGGCCAGAGGGCGTCCGCTCCCGTCGATGCCGGGTGCCTCCACGCGGATCCCGCCGGCCCCCGTCGCCCCGAACTTCGTGGCGAGGACGTCGTCCAGGGCGAGCGTCTGGTTCGCGGGAACGGTCACGCGCACCGGCAGGGCGCCGCTGTTGTCGCCGAGCGCGCTGTTCGATCCGTCGAGCCCGGATGCGGCGAGAAAGTACAGGTCCACCGGCGCATCCGTCGCATTCGGATTGACGATCCGAAGAGACGTCACGTAGTCGTTCCCTCCGCCCGAAGCCTTGGCGGACGTGACGACCCACTGCGTCACCGCCGGCGTGTCCGCGCCCAGCGAGGCCGGGAGGATCCAGGGGGCCGCTAAGGCCGCGACGACGAGGGAGCGACGGATCGACCTGTTGACGTGCATCGTGTTCCTCTTTTGGTGGCTCCGGTCCGGCGGACCCCTGTCAGACGCAAGAACCCGGCCGGAAGTTTAGCCCGCCCTCCAGAGAAGTGACGCCGCGGCGCAGCGCCTTTCAAGACTCCGGGCGTTTCAGAACAAGCGGCCGCTGCCGCCCGCGTAGCGGCGAAGGTCGCCGCGGCGCCGGTCGGCCAGGAGCACGCGCGTCGAGACCGCGCGGAAGCCGAGCGCGCCGGCAGCCAGGAACAGCATTCGTGCCTCTGCGGGGAGCGCGAGGGAGAGACGCTTTCCCGGGGACCGCGCCGCGAGCAACGGAAGGAGGTCGGCGGCGGCCTCGGGGGTCTTCGCGGCTATCGGGCCGAGGGCGGTCGCGGTCCCGCTCGCGTCATCCTGCCACGCGCCGATCGCGACGGGCCGTCCCCCGCGCTTGAGCGAGACGACGTGACCGTCCGCGGCCAACCGGCCCCAGTCGCGCGGGCGCGCGAACCCGCGGGTTTCGCGGTCGAGAGCGGCGATCCAGCCGGTGAGCGGGGCGCCCGGGCCGACGGGAGCGAGCGGGGCGCCCCGCACCGGGGCGCTTGGGTCCGAGGGAGCCTCTCCGGCCTCCATCCCGAGGACGAGCGTGCGGACGGAGAGACCGGCCGAGAGAAAGAACGCGAGAGCGGACGGCTCGTCGGGCGCAAGCACCTCGAGAGAGCGCGTGCCCCGGGCGGCGCCGTACGCGCGTGCCGCCGCGAGGAGCGTGCGGCCGACGCCCTTGCCGCGACGCGCCGCAGCGACGTCGAGGGCGAGGAGGAGGAGCGTGTCCTCGCGAACGGCGGCCGAGGCCGTGCCGAGCACGCGGCCCTCCGTGTCCGTCGCGACGAACACGCCGTCGGGGTCCGTGGCGCGGGCGTGCGTGAGGTCCGCATCCCCCGGCGGCGGGACAGCCTCGCCGGGACGGGCCGTATGGACCGAGACGGCAGGAAGATCTTTCGCGGCCACCCGCGCCGGAGGCTAACAGGGTTCCCGGCACGGAGATCGACGGCCCCCCTCGCATTGAGAATGAATCCATCGCAGAATCCGAAACGTAAGAGGAAGAGAATGCTCAAGCGAAGTGTCGGACGCCCCCGTGACGGCAACCCCGCGGAAACCCGGCGCGGCATCCTGCGCGCCGCCGAGGAGAGTTTTGCGACCGCGGGGTTCGTCGGCGCGACGACCCGCCAGGTTGCCGCCCGCGCGGGCGTGAACGTCGCCACCCTGCACTATCACTTCGGAAACAAGGAAAAGCTCTACCGGGCGGTTCTCGACGCCGCCGCGGGA
>JAMQPJ010000538.1 GCA_023717585.1 Thermoanaerobaculia bacterium | reverse complement strand
TCGGATTCCCTCTTCGGGATGGTTCGGATGTATGAGGTCCTGCGCGAACCTACCCCGGACGAGGTCATGGTCTTCCGCGAGGTGCACGAGGCTCTCCGCTGGCTGGGAACCAGAGCCCCATCGGGGTGGGAAGACATCCCCGTCCTTCCGCCAGACTGGCTCAGCGAGACAACATAGCGGCCAAGGCAGGACGGTCCTCCTTCCGGACAAGACTGCCACCCTCGCGACGGTGTCGGCTTAGAATCGCCGGGTTTCCTGAAACGAGACTCTCCGGCGGAGGCCCCCGACATGAAGAAGGTTTTTCGCGCCGCAGCGCTCGCACTCGCCGCGGCGCCGCTCGTCGCCGCGCCGGCCGCCCTCGCCCAGGACGTCGTCCGGCTCGGGAACCTGAAGTTCGCTCACTACGGCGCCGTCTGGTACATGAAGGAGATCGCGCCGAAGTACAACCTGAAGATCGACGAGAAGATCTTCGCCAAGGGGCTGGACATCGTCCCCGGCATCATCGCGGGCGAGGTCGACGTCGCGGCGAGCGCCCTCGACGCGGCCATCGCTGGCCGGGCGGCGGGCGCGCCCGTCTATGTCGTCGCGGGCTTCGCGAAGGGCGGCATCCGGATCGTCGGCCGCACCGACCTCGCCTTGAAGTCGGTCGCGTCGCTGAAGGGGAAGAAGGTCGGCGTACCGCGCGGCGGCGCGCAGGAGCTGGCCCTCCTCGTCGAGCTGCAGAAGGCCGGACTCACCTGGTCCGACAAGCCGGGGGAAAAGGACGTCCAGATCGTCTATCTCGCGTACGCCGACCTCAACCAGGCGATGATCGGGAAGAATATCGACGCGATGTGCCAGTCTGAGCCGCAGGCCACACAGGCCCTGGCGAAGGGGTTCGGGGCCGAGATCGTGAAGCCCTACGACACGCCGATGGGCGAACCGGTGCGCGCCCTCGTCATGACGAAGAAGATGTACGAGGAAAAGCCTGACGTCGCGGCGCGCGTCCTGAAATGCTTCGTGGACGCGACGAAGACGTTCCTCGAGAAGCCCGATGTGGCCGAGAAGTACGTCCGCGAGGTGATGTTCAAGAACCAGCTCACGTCCGAGGAGTACCAGCAGGCGATCGGCAACTCGCCGTTCACGTACGACATGACGGTCGAGCACGTCCAGATCACGACCGACTTCATGCAGAGGGTGGGCGTCGGGAAGATGGCGACGCCGCCCGTCGCGAAGGACTGGGTGAAGGTGGACCTCCTCGCGAAGGCGAAAAAGGAGCTGGGCGCGAAGTGACGTCTGCGGGCGCGGGCGCCTCAGGGAAGCGCCTTGTCCAGTCGCTCCTGATCCCGCTCGCTGTTCTCGCGCTCTGGGAGGGGCTCTCCCGCGCGGGCGCCATCAACCCGCTCATCCTCCCGTCGCCGACGAAGGTCGCCCTCCGCTGGTGGAGCTACCTCGCGCCGCTCAAGCCTTACGAGCCGGCCGACGGGTCGTACCTGACGTGGCTCGTTTCGGGGGAGCTCCTCCACGACGCGGCCGCCAGCCTCTACCGCGTCTTCGTCGGTTTCGCGATCGGCGGCGGCCTCGGCCTCGGCCTCGGGCTTCTGATGGGCGTCTCGGGCACGGTCTACCGCTTGATGAACCCCCTCGTCCAGATCCTCCGCCCGATCCCGCCCATCGCCTACATCCCGCTCGCGATCCTCTGGTTCGGGTTGGGAAACCCGCCGGCCTTCTTCCTGATCAGCCTCGGGGCGTTCTTTCCGATCCTTCTCAACACGATCGCCGGCGTGAGGAACGTCGACTCCATCTACGTGCGGGCAGCGCAGAACCTCGGAGCCAGAGGGACGGTCATGTTCCGCCGCGTGATCCTCCCGGCCGCCGCGCCTCACATCCTGACCGGCGTCCGCGTCGGCTACGGCGTTTCGTTCATCGTCGTCATCGTGGCCGAGATGATCGCGGTGAACAGCGGCCTCGGCTACCGGATCCTCGAGGCGCGCGAGTTTTTCTGGCCCGACAAGATCATCGCCGGAATGATCACGATCGGCGTCATCGGCCTCGGCATCGACACGGCTCTCAACCGCTTCTCGAACCATCTCCTTCGCTGGCATCGGAGCCTGGAGTCGTCGTGAGCGCGCCGGCGTCGCCGCAGATCCTCGTGGAGGGGGTCGACAAGACCTTCCGGTCGCCGGACGGGCAGGAGGTCGTCGCCCTTCGCGGCATCCATCTCGCCGTCACCCCGGGCGAGTTCGTCTGCCTCCTCGGCCCCTCGGGCTGCGGGAAGTCGACGCTCCTGAACGCGATCGCCGGGTTCTCGCTCCCGACAGCGGGAACGCTCCTCGCGAACGGGAATCCCGTCACGGAACCGGGGCCGGACCGCGCGATGGTCTTTCAGGAATACGCCCTCTTCCCGTGGATGACGGTCGCGAAGAACATCGCCTTCGGCCTCGAGATCAAGGGCGACCCGCAGGGGACGATCGACCGGAAGGTCGGCGCCCTGCTGAAGCTCCTCAACCTCTCCGAGTTCGCGAACCGCTTCCCGAAAGACCTCTCGGGCGGCATGCGCCAGCGCGTCGCGATCGCGCGCGTCCTCGCGCTGGACTCCCCGATCCTCCTGATGGACGAGCCGTTCGGCGCTCTCGACGCCCTCACGCGCCGGAACCTCCAGGACGAGCTGCTCCGGATCTGGACGGAATTCCGGAAGACCATCCTCTTCGTCACGCACGGCATCGAGGAGTCGATCTACCTCGCCGACCGGGTCGTCGTCATGACCTACCGCCCCGGCACCGTCAAAGTCATCGTCCCCATAGACTTGCCTCGACCCCGGGACACGGCTTCGCCCGAGTTCAACGCCCTGAAGCGCCGGCTCACGGGCCTCGTCATGGAGGAGCAGCGGAGGCACGAGGAGGACGAGATTCGGAAGGGGAGTTGATTCTCGCATGCCAGATTCGACAGAATGGCCCCCGTGAAGAAGAAGCCCGCGAACGGCCCCGCCCCTGACGTGAAGGAGAACCGCCGGGGGAACCGGGAGAAATTCGTGATTCCGATCGGCGTGCGGGTTGGCGGGCGGCCACTGACGGCAGGATGTACGCTCAACGTCGGCGAGGGCGGAGCGCTCCTCATCTGCTCGGAAGACCTGCCGATCGGTACGGCGATGCAGGTGACGAACCTCCGCTCGGCCGAGTTCTTCACCTGCCGGGTCGTCCGGCGCGCCGGCTTCCACGAATCCGGGCGTTTCGGTCTCGGCGTCGAGATCCTGAACCCGGACCGCGAAACGGCCGACGCGATGGACTCCGTCGCGGACGCCGTCGCGCGCAAGAAGAAAAAACCGCGCTAGCGCCGGGCAGGCGTCTCCACGGCCTGCATCGCGAGTCGGAGTCTCACGCGGTCCGCGTTGGCCTTGAAGATCCCCGTGTTCGGGTCGCCGCTCTTCCCGCCGAGCTCCGCGGCTTTCGAGAAGCTCGCGAGGGCATCCTCCAGCGAGCCGCTCGCTTCCAGCGCATCCCCGAGGCTGTCGTGGACGTTCGCGGATTCGGGGTACGTCTCCGCGTTGTACCGGAAGAAGGAAAGGGCGGCGGGAAGGTTCTTCTGCGCGAGCGCCTGGTAGCCGAGCCGATTCACGGAAAGTTCGGGCGCGGTGACGGTGTAGCCCAGGCGTTCGCTCAGGCCGGCGTAACGCTTCTTCACCTCGCCGAGAGTTCCGACTATCCGCTCGGTCGCGGGGTCGACGGGGAGCGACCAGCCGTCGAAGATCATCCGGAGCGCGGCGTAGTGGCTCGGAAGGACGACCGAGCCGTGGTTCTCGCCGGGATAGTTCGCGCTTTCCCAGCGAAGGCCCGAAGGCGCGGTGGTCTTCAGCGCCGCCGAGACCTTTCCGAGAACGTCTCGCATCGCGTCGCCCTCGTCGCCGGACGTGAAAAACAGCGCGCGGGTCTTCACGCCGCCTCCGGACAGGAACGCCGTCAGCGGCGCGAGCCCCTTGCGGTCGTCCCAAACGAGCCAGGGGCTGACGGCGATCACCGCCTGGAACAGGTCCGGCCTGACCCTCATCGCGTGGAACGCGAAGTTTCCGCCTGCCGAATGCCCGGCGAAGATCCGGTAGGGAGCTGTGCGGTACCCCGACTCGACGAACGGGACGAGCTCCTTCTCCAGGAAATCCAGGAACCGGTCCGCGCCTCCGCTCGTCGGGAACTTCGGGTCGCGCGAGGGCGAGAGATCGCGCGTGCGGTCGGTGTTCGTCACGCCCACGACGATGACCTCGGGCATGAAGAAGTTTCGCGCGAGGAACCTGGCCGTCGCGCTCGTGTGCTCGAACTGGGTCTCGGCGTCCGTCAGGTAGAGCACCGGATACCGGCGTGTCGTTCTCGCGTACGAGTCGGGCACCGAGACGAAGAGCGTCCGCTCCTCGCCCATCACCTTCGACGGGAGCCCGAGGCGCTCGCCCGCCACGAGGGGCGTGCCGGCGTTCGCGGCGGATGGGGCGAAGGTGGCGAAAGTGGCGAAAACGATGACGAATGCGGCGAGCAGCTTTCGACGGGTCATGAAACCTCCGGGACCCGATACGACGTGGAGGAGATACGTCGCGCGGCCCGGCAAGTTGCCGCCGCTCAGACGGTCTTCTCGGCCTTCACGTGGAGGACGTGGATGACCTTGCTCGCCCGCACGGCGGCGTTCGTGCCGAGGGGCAGGAAGTCGTCCTCCTGGCGCGCGACGTACTTCGCGAAGCCGTCGGTCACCTCGGTGACGTCGCTCAGCTCGTGGAGCATTCCGAATTCGACCGGCTCCGGCAGACCCTCTACCGTGAGCCGGAACGTGTGCAGGTAGTGGTGTTCCATGAGGGTCCTCCGGTGGGGATTGTCGCGCACGCGCGGATCGGACGCCGGCGTCGTATCGTTACGCCGATTGAAGCCTGCCACGGCCTCCCGCCGCATCCCCCTTCTCCTCGCCGCGGCGGCGGCCGTGCTGTACGTCGTCGCAGCCGCGGGACGCGATTTCTGGTCGCCGGACGAGCCGGACTTCGCCGAGCACGTCCGGGAGATGCTCGAGAGGAGGAGCCTTCTTCTTCCCTACGAGAACGGAAGGCCCTACTCGGAGAAACCGATTCTCTTCTACTGGGCGGTGGCGGCTACGACGCCGCTTTCGGGAGGGGACGTACATCCTCTCGCGACGCGCCTGCCGTCGGTTTTCGCGGGGGCCGCGCTTGTCTTCGCCGCCGCGTGGTTCGCGGGAAAGCGGGGCGGAGAACGCGAGGCCCTCGTGGCGGGGGCGGTCACGGCGGTGACACCGATCGTCTTCTGGCAGGCGCAGTACCTCCAGGTGGACGCGCTCTTTTCCTGTTTCCTGATGCTTGCGTTTGTTTCTTTGTATTTTCTTGAAGAGGAGAAAAGAAGAGATTTCTTAGAAGGTGAAGAGGGGAGGAACTCCGTTCCGCGCCCGTGGCTCTGGGTTCTGCGTCTGTCTCTTGCCGCAGCCGTCCTGACGAAGGGCCCGCTCGCGGTCGTTCTCGTTGGACTCGTGGTCCTGACACGCTGCGCCATGCGCCGCTCGTGGGCGCCGCTGGTTGCAACGCGCCCCTTTCCAAGCAGTCTTGTCTTTCTCTTCCTCGTCGTTCCCTGGTATTTCTTCGCGGCGCGTGCGGGAGGCCCCGCGTACGCCTACGACCTCGTCGTGAACCAGAACTGGAACCGCTTCTTCGAGGCGTTCGATCACATTCAGCCGTGGTGGTTCTATCTCGAGAGCATCTGGAGCGATTATTTCCCGTGGACGTTGCTCGCGCTCGCGGGCGCCGGCGTGCTGGGACGCGTCGGGCTGTTCCGGGTGCGAGAGGACCTGCGCTTCGCGGCGACGGTGGCCGCCGTGAGCTTCGTCCTCCTGTCGGCTTCCCAGGCCAAGCAGGGGAAATACCTGCTCGTCGCGTACCCGTTCTGCGCGGTCCTCGTGGCGGCGTTCGCGGTGGAAGCGGAGCGGCGGGCGGCGGAGGGTGCGCGCGCGGCCCTCCGCGCCGTGAGGGGCTGGGTGGCCTTCGTCGCGATCCTCCTCCTCGCGGCGGCGGGAGCGCTTTTCCCGGCTTCGCGCCGGTATGCGCCCGGGCAGGCCGGTCTCGCGCCGTTCGTCGCGCTGACGCTCACCCTCGGCGGCGCGGCGACGCTCGTCGTCCTCGTGCGGCGGCGGCGCGAGGCGGTTCCGGCGCTCCTCGCGCTCGCGGCCGCGCTTGCGGCCGTGGAGGCCGCCGCGGGCGCCGTCGTCTTCCCGGCGATCGACGTCCTGAAGACCGGGCGGCCTTTCTACGAGCGTCTCCGGCCGCGCGTATCGCACGGCGAGCCGCTCGCGTACTTCGGCGGCACTTACCGGTGTTACCCGATCCTCGTGCTCCGGCGGAGGACCGAGCACTTCCGGACGGACGTCGCGCTCGCCGATTGGGTCGAGAGGACCCCCGGCGCCCTCGTACTAGCCGACGAGAGCGAACGACAGCACTGGACCGATCCGCGTCTTTCGGCCCTCCTCGTCCTCGACCGGCAGCGCGTGGGGGGCGACGAGGCGCTGCTCCTGGGCCGGCCATGAGTCGGCCTTCCGGTCCTCTCGGCGATTCTCTTCGCGGCTCCCTCGAGTTCCCGGACGCTCACGAGCTGCATCCCGGACGGCACGAGGTCCTGGACGCCGTCCTCGCGCGGGGCGGCGAGCGGATTCCCGTGGTCGTGAAGAAGGTGCCGCTCAATCTCCGCCAGCGCCTGACGACCCCCAAGGCGATGCGCTCCCTGGCGACGGCGCGGGGCCTGATTGCCCGCGGAATCGCGACTCCCGAGCCGCTCGCGGCCGAGGTCGTGGGGCAGGAGAGCTGGTACGTGGCGCGGAAGCTCGAAGGAGCGGCGCAGATTCGAGCCTGGTTCCTCCACCGGGACGATTCGAGCAGGCCCCGTCCTCCGCTGCCGTTCTCTTTCGAGCAGGTCGTCGAGGCGCTCGGCGGGATGGCCCGCCGCATGCACGACAAGGGCGTGTTTTTCCGCGACTTCACCGATGGAAACATCCTCGTCACGAGCGAGGAGGGACAGCTTCGCCTCTGGCTCGTCGACTTGAACCGGGCGCGAGTGGGCGACGGCCCCGTCCGGCGCCTCGCCGTCTACCGGGACCTCGCCCGGCCCGGTCTGAACCGCTCGGAAGACACCAACCTGTTCCTTTCCAGCTATTTCGGGCCTGGTGGCGTGCCGAAGGGCGCCTTGACGGCGGTGCGGTTGTTGCGCGGCAGGATCGTCATCTGGGACGCTTTCAAGGCCTTCGCCCGGCCCTGGAGGCGCTGAGGGCGGGTGAGGGCTATCCTCATTGCCCACAGCCGGATGCGCGTAAACCGAATGTCGGCGAGGCGCGTCCAATTCGCGTGAGCGGATCCGCACTCGCCCCCGTCCTGGCGTTCCCCGGAAGGAATGGTGCTCATCCTGATGAGAGACACGCGGGCCTCGTGAGCGACGCCGAGCGCGACAGCAAGCGGGAGCGGGAGTCCGAGATTCTCGGGCGCGTCGTCGCCGGCGACGTGGACGCCTTCGAGTATTTCGTCGTCACCTATCAGAAGCGGATCACGCGCTTCGTCTACACGCTTCTCCGCGATCCCGCCGACGCCGACGGCGTCGCGCAGGACGTTTTCGTGAAGGCTTTCCGCGCCCTGCCGGAATTCAGGGGGCAGTCGGCCTTCGAGACGTGGCTCACGCGCATCGCGATCAACGCCGTGCGCGATCACATCCGCCGCCGCCGGCCTGTCGTGTCCTTTTCCGAGCTGCACGGCGACGAAGACGACGACGGCCCCGACCTTCCGGCGGCCTTCGACCCCGCCGATGGCACGTCGCCCGAGCGGGACCTCCTGTCGCGCCACATCCGCCACCGGATCGCCGAAGCGCTGGTGGCGCTGTCCCCGCGCCAGCGCGCGGTCTTCGTCATGAAACACTACGAGGAGAAGTCCATCGCCGAGATCGGGGAAGCCACCGGCCTCGACGAGGGTACGATCAAGTCGCATCTCTTTCGCGCGGCCCGCAAGCTGCGCGAGCGTCTGGAGGACCTCCGATGAACGCCACGCGACACCTCGCCTCCGACGAGATCGTCGAGCGCGTCTTTCCCGCCGACGACCGCCCGGTCGCCGTGCCCGATCATCTCGCCACCTGCGCGGAGTGCCAGGAGCGGGTCGCCAACCTGCGCGAGGCGTGGCTCCTCGACAGGGGTGCCGTGAGCGGGGCCGTGGACGACCTGCCGTCCGAGTTCTGGAAGGCGCAGGCGGCTGCCACGATGGCCGCCGTGCGCATCCAGACCGTCGGTCCGGTCAGCGTCTCTCCTCCACGCTCGCGCGGGATTCTCCGCCATCCCCTTCTCGCCGTCTCGAGCCTGGCGGCCGCGCTGCTCCTCGTCGGCGGGCTTTCGCTCGTGCGCTCCCGCGCGGCGGCGCCCGCCCTGCGGACGGCGGCGGTCACGTCCATCGAAAAAACACCGGTCGTCGTGAATGA
>JAMQPJ010000467.1 GCA_023717585.1 Thermoanaerobaculia bacterium | reverse complement strand
GCCTACCAGAGTTGGCCCGCGATGGTTGACCCGCCCGCAATCACGGGCTCCCCCGCCACGTCGGCGACGATTCCGATCCCGGCGACCGCAGGCGACTACGCCCTCAAGATCCAGGTGAACTACACGGGCGGACAGACGGCGTACTGGCCGGACCCTGCCGGCACCCTTTACTTTGGGTTGCACGTCGTGTCAGTCGTCCCGCTCGTCGTGAACGCGACGGTGAGCCCCGCGAGCTCGCCCGTCGGCCAGAACGTGACGTTCTCGTGCAGCGCGACGGGCGGCCTCCAGCCCTACTTCTACCAGTGGCGATCCCCTCTCTCATTCATCATCCCCGGGGCAACCCAGCCGACCTGGCAGACGACGTCTCCCTCCGCGGGAAACGTCGTGGCCTACTGCTACGTCACGGACAGCCAGCCGACTCCGGTGACGAGCAGCGATAGCGCTACCGCGACGTTCACCGGAAGCTCCCCCGTGTCGGTGAACGTCCAGGCGAGCACGAACAACACCACCGTCGGAAACACCGTCTACTTTACGTGCAGCGCGAGCGGCGGAGGAGGCGGGCCCTTCAACTACACCTGGTCCGGAAACGCGGTCTCGGGAACGGGGCCGAACGCCTCCCAGACGTTCACGTCGGCCGGTACGTACAACGCGGTCTGCACGGCCGTCGACTCCGTCACCGGCGGCGCCGGAATCGGCTCGACGTCTGTCGTCGTCACGGGCGGCGGGGGCGGTGCTCTCTCGGTCAACGTGACTGCGAGTCCGAACCCGGGCACGGTGAACCAGAACGTGACGTTCTCGTGCAATGCGTCCGGCGGCGCGGGTGGCTACACGTACCAGTGGCGGTCGCCGGCCACGAGTTTCACAATCCCGGGAGCGACATCGTCAACCTTCACGACATCGTCGCCAGTCGTTGGGAACATCTCGGCGGGGTGCACCGTCACCGACATCGCCGGCGCGACGGCCACCAACTCGACCGCGGTTCAGATCATCGATCTGACTCCGGCCGCGGCGTGCGTGGACGTGAACTACTCGATCCTCGACCGCGACAACGGCTTCATTCCGATTCCTCCTTCCTCGAATTTCCTGGGCCAGTATTTCGCGGTCGCCACCGGACAGAAGCTTGCCTTCCTCGCGACCGGCACCGGCCTTGGCAGCCTGGACTGGGACTTCGGGGACACGATCGGCACTGGGAGCGGGAATCCGATCTGGTACACCTATGCAACGGCCGGCACGTTCTACGCGAAAGTCACCGCGAACGCGAACTCCACCTGTGCCAAGTCCTACCTCTTCCTCGTCGCGGGGCCCTCGGGCCTCTTCACGGCGCGGTACGCGGATAACACGATCTTCTCGTCGACGCGCGTGGATTCGGGGAAGGACCTGAAGTTCGCGGCGACGGACACCGCCGACAGCTACGCGTGGAATTTCGGCGATGGCTTCACATCTCTCGAAAGGAACCCGACGCACGCGTTCAGGGTCAACGGCTCGTCGAACGTCACGTTCACGACGACTCTCACCGTGACGATCGGAGCGAATCACTGGTCGACCTCGCAGAACTTCACCGTCATTCCGCCGCCCGAGCCGCCGAAGTGGTTCGTGGCGGGCCTCGCCTACACGCAGGGCGCCGCCCCGGGCACGGTCTGGCAGAGCGACCTGACGATCCTCAACCCGCATCCGGCTCTTTCGGCGACCTATTCCCTGGCGTTCCTCGACGGCAGGAATCCCGTCGCCCCGGGGGATCTCGTCTGGCAGACGATCACCCTCGGGAAGGAACAGAGCATCTCCGGATCGAACGTCGTCGGCGCGTTCTTCGGGAAACCCCTCGGCAGCTACGGCGCGATCATCGTGCGGGGCGACGTGGCGCCGGTAGCCCCCGTGATCACGTCACGGACGTACAACAACGGCAACCCGGGAAGCGGCACCTTCGGCCTCTCGGTGCCCGTGGCGCAGGCGACGAGCGGCGTCTCGCCGCAGTCGTCCACCGCGCAGCAGCTCCTCATCGGGCTGCGCGACGACGGCTCGGCGTACACGAACATCGGCCTCGTGAACCTCATCTCGACGGACTGGAGCCACGCGCACCTCACGTTCTTCGACGGGGCCGGCGCTAATCTCGGTGTCCTCAACGTGGACGTGCCGCCGTACGGCGTCACGCAGCTCTCCAGGCCGCTCACGAACGCAGGCTGGCTGGGCAAGCCGCCTCTCGCCCTTTACCGGGTGCAGGTCACGGTGGAGCCGGGCGGAGCCGTCTATCCATACGCGACGGTGATCGACCAGACGTCGACGGATCCCATCGTCGTCACGCCGACGGAACAGCCACTGAACGCCTATCGGATCCCGGGGATCGTGCGGCTCGCCGGCGCGAACAACACCGTGTGGCGGAGCCGGTTCGTCCTTCACAACCCGTCGACGTCGGCGCGGCAGGTGAGCGTTCTCTACTCCTACGTGCCGTGCGACGCGACGGGCTGCGGCGGACGGCAGCTCAGCTCGGGCCCCGGAGACATCTCCATGGCGCCGGGCGAGACGAAGACGTGGGACGACTTCCCGGCCGCCTGGCTCACGGCGGTTCCGGGGGGAAGCGTCTCGGACAACGTCTCGTACGGGAGCTCCTACATCGACGTCGCGCCCGCCTCGGGCGATACGAACCAGGATCCGCTCCTCGTTCTCGGGGAGACGTTCAACTCCCAGCCGGCGGGCCCCGTGGGACTGCAGCTGTCGGGATTCACCGACCTCGATGGCGGCTCGAAGACGGGCGCGGGCAAGCGGCTCCTCCTGACCGGCCTCGCCTCGAACGACGATTTCCGGACGAACGTGGCCTTCTTCCTGACGAGCGGGACGAGGGGCTCCTTCAACCTGCGCGTGCTCTCGGACACGGGCGTGACGCTCAAGAGCTTCGGGTGGGACCTGACGGGATCGAGCCCGTTCAAGCAGTTCAGCGACACGGATCTCTTCGGGGGCGTCAACAAATCCGACCGTATGTCGATCATCGTCGATTCCTTCGACGGCTCGCCGGTGGCGGCCTACGCGACGATCATCGACAACAGGTCGGGCGACGCGACGTTCGTGAAGGCCCAGCCGGCCCCCTGACCTCTTGGCCGAATCCGCCCTTTCCTACTCGTTCTCCAACCTGACCAAGGTCTACCGGCTGTATGCGGCCCCTCGCGACCGCTTCTTCGAGGCGCTGACGGGCCGCCCGCGGCACGCCGAGGTGCGGGCGCTGGACGACGTCTCGGGCGGGATCGCGAAGGGCTCCGTCCTCGGCGTCATCGGCGAGAACGGGTCGGGCAAGAGCACGCTCTTCAAGATCCTCGCGGGCACGACGGCGCAGACCGCGGGCACCGTGAACCTGTCGGGGCGGGTCGCCTCGATCCTCGAGCTCGGCTCGGCCTTTCATCCGGACGACACGGGCCGGCGCAACGTGATCCTTCAGGCCGCTCTCGCGGGGCTGTCGCGCCAGGAGGTGGCCGACGCGCTGCCCGAGATCGAGGCGTTCGCCGAGCTCGGCGACTTCTTCGACCGACCGGTCAAGACGTACTCGTCGGGCATGCAGATGCGGCTCGCGTTCTCCGTCGCGACCGCGGTCCTGCCCGACGTGATCCTCCTCGACGAAGCGCTCGCCGTCGGCGACGGCCGCTTTCAGAAGAAGTGCGTGGACCGGATCTTCGAGCTGAAGGCGTCGGGCAAGACGATTCTCTTCTGCAGCCATGCCATGTACTACGTGTCCACGCTGTGCGACCGCGCGCTGTGGCTGAACGCGGGGCGCG
>JAMQPJ010000532.1 GCA_023717585.1 Thermoanaerobaculia bacterium | reverse complement strand
GAGGGGGCCGCGGCCGCCGCGCTGAGCGCCCGCCTCCACGCCGACGACCTCGTGCCCGCGTCGACTCGTCCGGAACGCGGAAGCGACGCCGCGGACCGCGTGCCGGATGTCTCCGGCCGGAGCGCGCGGGACGCGGTGAGGCTGCTCGCGGCGCGCGGGCTCGCGGCGCACGTGTCGGGAACCGGTTTCGTCGTGTCCCAGGAGCCGCCCGCGGGCGCCCCCCTCGAGCGAGGCGGCGCCTGCGCGCTCGTTCTCGCGCCGGCGCACGCGGCGGGAGACACGCCATGAAGCTGTCCGCGCTCGCGGTGGACGTTCCGCACAATCGCGCGGGCGCCTCCGGGGACCCCGAGGTCCTCGCGGTCACGCACGACTCGCGCGCGGCAGCCCCGGGGTCGCTTTTCGCCGCGTTTCCCGGCCGGAAGGCGGACGGCCGGTGTTACGTGGCCGACGCGGTGGCGCGCGGGGCCGTGGCGGCGCTCGGTCTCGCGCCCGCGCCGGCGGCCGCCTCCGTGCCGTATCTCGAGGTCGAAAACCCGCGGCGCTCGGCCGGCCTCATGGCGGCGCTCCTCGCGGGGAGGCCGTCGGAGAAGCTCGTCATGGCGGGCGTGACCGGCACGAGCGGCAAGACGACGACGACGTACCTTCTCGAAGGCCTTCTAGCGGGGCGTCACGCGAAGCGCGGCTTCTTCGGCACGATCGTCTATCGCGGCGCGGGCGGCGAGGCGGCGGCGATCGCCTCGCCCCACACGACTCCTGAAGCAACGGAGCTCCAGCCCATGCTCCAGGCGCTTGCCACGGACGGCGGCACCGCCGCGATCCTGGAGTGCTCCTCGCACGCGCTCGTCCTCGAGCGCCTCGCCGGCTGCACGTTCGACGTCGCGGTCTTTCTGAACCTCTCGCGCGAGCACCTCGACTTCCACAAGGACATGGACGACTACTTCGAGGCGAAGGCGCGGCTCTTCGGGCTGCTCAAGCCGAATGGCAAAGCGGTCGTCAATCTCGGAGATGGTTACGGGATGAAGCTCGCGACCAGACTGGACGCAGATCGGATCGTTGGTTTTTTCCTGGAAGGTGAAGAGGGGGCGGAGCAGACGCGGCCGGCGGCCCTCGCGGGAGCGGTCGCGGTTGCGGCCGCGGCGGCGGGGGAGACCGGCCTTTTCGCGACGGTCGTCGGGCGCGCAAAGCTGGGCATCGCCGGAACCCACCTCGACATCGAGGTCTCTTTTTCTTTTTCTTCCTCTTCCCCTTTCAAAGAAGAAAACACCGTTTCTGAAACCCCGCTGAAGCTTCAGAAGAGCGACCAGTCGAAGACTCTATTAACAGTAGATTCCCCTCTCCTCGGCCGCCCGAACGCCGAGAACCTGCTCGCCGCCGCTGCCGCCGGCTTCGCCCTCGGACTTTCGCCCGCGGAGATCTCGAAAGGCCTCGGTGCCGTGACGAGCATCCCGGGCCGCCTCGAGGTCGTGCCGAACGCGCTCGGCTTGACGGTCCTCGTCGACTACGCGCACAAGCCCGCCGCCCTCGAGGGCGTGCTAAAGACGGTGCGCACGATCGCCGCGGCGCGCGGCGGCCGCGTGATCGCCGTGTTCGGCTGCGGCGGCGACCGCGACAGGGGCAAGCGCCCCGAGATGGGCCGCATCGCGGCGCTCCTCGCCGACGAGGTCGTGGTGACGTCCGACAACCCGCGCTCGGAAGAGCCCGAGGCGATCCTTCGGGACGTGCGCGCGGGCGTCGAGGCGGCCGGAGGGACCGCACGTTATGTGGCGGATCGCCGCGAGGC
>JAMQPJ010000525.1 GCA_023717585.1 Thermoanaerobaculia bacterium | reverse complement strand
GGTGATGAAGATGTTTTCAGGCTTGAGGTCACGGTGAACGATTCCCTTCTCGTGCGCCGCCGACAGGCCCCGCGCGATCTCGCGCGAATACTCGATCGCCTTTCGCTGCGGGAGAGGAGCGCCGTCCTTCAGCTTGTCGCGGAGCGTCTCCCCCTCCAGAAGCTCCATGACGGCGAACGAGACGTCGTGGTCGGTGGCGAGGTCGTGGATGCCGCGAAGGTTGGGGTCGGAGAGAGCGGCCAGAGCGCGGGCCTCGACCTGGAAGCGAGCAAGGGCCTCGGGGTCCTTCGCCAGCGACTCGGGGAGGACCTTGATGGCCACCTCGCGGCCCAGCTTGGGATCGCGGGCGCGGTAGACCTCGCCCATCCCGCCCGCGCCGAGCGGCGCGAGTATCTCGAACGGTCCAAGGCGGGAGCCGGAATGGAGTGTCAGGAATGAATGATACGCGGGGAGCGAAGCGCCAATGCGCCGACCACGGGCGAGAACTGCTGAGCGCCCTCAGCGCTGAAACGCGTAGGACACCTTCAGGAAGAACTGGCGGTCGGCCTTCTCGAGGCGGTTCTCTTCGGTGAGGGTCCGGTTGTCTCCATAGCCCGCGAAGAGCACGGTCTGCCAGTTCAGCTTGTAGGCGAAGAGCAGCGACGCGCTGAACGAGCCGTCCCGCTCGCTCACCGGGTTCGCGTACAGCGACGGATTCCGTTCCATCAGGACGTACTGGCCGATGAGCCGCAGATACGAGCGTGCCGTGAATGTGTACGTGGCCTTGAGGCGCTCCACCTGCGCCGTGAAGAGGCGCCGCTCGTCGCCCCCTTCGAAGGGTTTCACGTTCAGCCACCGGACGTCGCTGTCGAACCGCAATTCGAGATGATCCGTGGGGCGGATGTTCGCGGAAACGGTGACCCGGCCGCCGTGGCCCGGCCGCGCCCCGACGAAGTCGACCTCCTCGCCCAGGAAGCCGTCGAGGGAGATCTGCGAGAGGACCCGGGAAGGGCTGAACTGCACGGTATAAAGGAGCTGCGTGCGGGGAATCGTGACATCGCCCGCGCGCACGCGGTCGAATGCGAGCCGCATCCGCGTGAACGAGCTCCAGCGGCCGTCCATTCCGAAGCCGGGTGAGATCTGCCGGAAGATCAGCGAGCCATCCGTTCCGGCCTGGTAGTCGGCGATGAGATACGTCCGGAGACGGTTGATCGGGAAATTCTTCGGCCGGAACGTGTAACCCGTCTCGAAATAGCCTTCCCGGAATCCGACCTGCGGGACGAAGCCGTCGTCGGCGCGAAACTCCTTCCCGAAGTCCTTGTATTCGCCGTACACGTCGAAGGTCGCGGTGCTGTGGGAGGCCGACACATCGGCGGCGTATCCGGAGAGCTTTCGCCCGTCCCACTCGGCGGCGAGGTCGGGCCGGTTCGGCGCCTCCGAGGCGCTCAGGAGGAGCTGTCCCCGGAGCGTGTCGCGCGGCGTCGGGCGCCACTGGAAGTCCGGACCGATCACCCGGTTGTACCCGCCACCCGCAACCTCGCGGTCGGCGACGAGCAGGCTCGCGAAGGAGCTGCCGAACTCGTGCCTGACGCGGCCGACCGCGGCGAACGACTTGAAGTCCTGGTCCGCGAAATCCGAGCCGTTCGGCCCCGGCAGGATGACGCTGCCTCCGCCCTTGTCTTCGGTGACGAGCGCCGTGTACGAGGTTCCGCCGAGCTTGCCCGTCACGCGCGCTCCCCAGCTCGGCGCCGTGATCGTTCGGGTATACACGGCCTGGATCGGCGTCGCGAAGAGGTCGATTCCCTCCAGGAAGAAAGGCCGCTTTTCGGAGTAGAAGAGGGCGAAACGCTGGTTGACCGAGAGCTGCGCCACGTCGGATTCCACCTGCGAGAAGTCGGGGTTCAGCGTGCCGTCGATCGCCGTGACGGCGTTCGGCGTCCACTTCACGTCGAGTCCGCCGTCCACCTTGATGGGCCGGTTGACGAGCGGGCTTCCCAATCCGTCCCGCGGCACACCTTCCTCCTTCGCGGTGACGTATGGCGCGACGACGAGATTGCCTCCCCTGGGAAGCCCCTGAAGCCCCGCGAGGGGGTTCGCGTGGCAGATGAAGCAGTTTTCGTCACGAGGCAGCTTCGCCGAGAACATCTGGTACCGGAAGTCACGCGGGTAGTTGCGGTAGAGAAGGACGTTCCACTTCTGGACGTCCGCTTTCGCGTAACGAAGCGAGGAGAACGGGATGCGGATCTCGAGCTGCCAGCCGTCCTTCGTGATCTTCCCCGCGGCCTCCCAGTGATAGTCGGGAGACGAGTCCTCGCCGCTGCTGTCGTCGGTCACGGCGTCGTACTGGATGCCGCGCGGAGTCGCGAGAAAGAGAATGGCGTTCTTCGCCTCGCCTCTCGTGTCGAGGATGAGACCGCCGTAGTCGGTGTTGGAGCCCGAGACATTGTCCCGGTCCGCGAAGGGCGCGCGGATCTTCGAGGGAGCCGGGTCGGCGAAAGAAAAGCCGGCGTAGAGGAACTTGTCGTCGTAGGCCAGGGTGCCGACGTTCTTCAGTTTCGCCGGAAGGCTGTCACCCGGGTTCGTCTCGTACCACGTCTCCACGCGCGCCGCGCC
This sequence comes from Thermoanaerobaculia bacterium, assembly GCA_023717585.1. Taxonomy (GTDB): domain Bacteria; phylum Acidobacteriota; class Thermoanaerobaculia; order UBA5066; family UBA5066; genus Fen-183. The sequence goes on along the minus strand of JAMQPJ010000525.1, from coordinate 3,137 downwards.
CTGCCAGCCCGCGTCGTCGAGGTCGCCGTCGACCGTGATCGGCCCGGCGGCCCGGGCGATGCGGATCTCCGGGCCTTTCGTCGGTTCGCTCCCGACGGCGTTCCCGGCGCCGGCCATCAGGAGGGCGAACAGGGCACCCCAGACAGCGCGCGCACGGAACGAGATCGAAAGGGCGACGCCCCCCGGCGGCTGATCGTCGAGCACGGTTCAGGTAATACGTCGAACCGGCGGAGAGGTTCCGCAGGGCCGACGGCCGGCGGCTTACCCGCCGTATGTCCCGCTCCCTTCGGTTAGTCTCGGCGCAGTGCCGGCGGCGCGCTCACTTCGAATCGTCCACATGGCGGCGACGCCCAATGGCGCCCCGTGGTTGGTCGCGCTCCTCGAGGAGCAGAAGCGACGCGGCCACGACGTTTCGGCCGTCCTCTCGGGCCGGGACGGGACGCTCGCGCCGATCCTCGAGCGGAAGGGCATCCCCCACGAAGTCTTCGACTTCAACGCCTTTTCCGGCCGTGGGACGGCCGGCGCGGTCCTGCAGGGCCTGCGCCTCGTCGCGCTGATCCGCCGCCTGCGCGCGGACGTCGTCCACACGCACCTCTTTCCCACGATCGTCCTCGGCCGGATCGCGTCGTGGACCGCGGACGTCCCGCTCCGCTACTCGATGATCCCCGGTCCGTACTACCTCGAGTGCCCGATCCTCGTGGACATCGAGGTCGGGACCCTGTGGGCGGACACGCGGGTGATCGCGACGTGCGAGAACACGCGCGACCTCTATCTCGCCCGCGGCGTGCCCCGCGAGCGGCTGGACCTCGTGTACTACGGCGTCGATCCGGCGAAGTTCGACCCCGAAAAGGCCGACGGCACGCGTGTCCGGCGCGACCTCGGAATCGCTCCCGAGACGCCCGTCGTCGGACTCGTCGCGTACTTCTATGCGAAGCCGCCCAATGCGCCGACGACGCCGCCGCGCCTCATCGGGCTCCCGTTGAAGGGCCACGACGTCCTCTTCGCGGCCGTGCCGGAGGTGCTTCGGAGCGTCCCCGATGCCAGGTTCGTTCTCGTGGGCAGCGGCTGGGGGCCGCCGGGCGAGGAGCACCTCGCCGAGATGAAGGAGCTCGCCGAGCGTCTCGGCGTCGCTCACGCCGTGCGGTTCGCGGGCGAGCGGCATGACGTGCCCGACGTCCTGGCGTCGTTCGACGTCGCTCTCCAGACCTCGCGCAGCGAGAATCTCGGCGGCTCGATCGAGGCGCTCCTCATGGGGCGGCCCCTCGTCGTCAGCGCCGTCGGCGGCCTCGTCGACTCCGTCAAGGACGGCGAGACCGGTCTCACCTACCCGGACGCCGACGCACCAGCGCTCGCCCGCGCGATCGTCCGTCTCCTTCAGGATCGCGCGCTCGGCGAGCGGCTCGGACGGAACGGCCGTGCGTTCATGGGGGAGCGCTTCAGCCTCGCGCGCGCCGCGGACGACCTCGAACGCCTCTACGCGCGCGACGCGCCGGGGCGGCTCCGCGGGTACCGTCCTGCCGTCATGGCCGCGCGGCTCGCCGCCGCGCCGTTCAAGGTCCTCGGCCTCGTTCGCCTTGCGCGTCGGGCGCTCCGTCTCAAAAGGAAGGCTCTTCCGCCGCGCTCGCGCATCGCGCTCGTCGTCGGCGCCGCCGAGGGCGCGACCTGGCTCGCCGGCCACGCGCGCTCTCTCAGGGAGCGCGGATGGGACGTCGTCGCCGTCATCGACGGCGGACCGGGGACCCTCGGCCCGCTCCTCCGCGGAGCGAAGGTCCCCGTGCTCGACCTCAAGCTGTGGGTGGGGCCTTCGCGGCTCCGGGCCCTGCGCTGGCTCGTCCACATCCCGCTCGCGGCGGTGCGGCTCGCCCGCGTCCTCCGTGCGAACCGGGTCACGCTCGTTCAGGGTTACTTCTTCAGTTCGATCGTCATTTCGCGCGCCGCGTCCGTGCTCGCGGGCATCCCTCACGTGTCGATGCAGTCGGGGCCGCGCCACCTCGAGGCCCCTCTCACGCGGCTCGCCGACCGCGCGACCTGGTGGATGGACGCCGTCACGATCGGCGGCTGCGAGCACACGAGCCGCCTCTACCGCGCGCTCGGGCGCGACTCCCGGCGTCTCGAGACGATCTACTTCGGATGCGACCCCGGCGCGTTCAGCCCCCGCCGGGCCCGCGCGGAGGTGCGGCGCGAGCTGGGAGTCTCCGGGACGGACGAAGTCGTCATACACGTCGCGCACTTCTATCCGCCGATGACGGGGATCCAGGTCCCGCGCGCCACGCGAAACGTCGACCTGAAGGGCCGCGAGCACCTCCTCGAGGCCGCGCGGATCGTCTGCGCGCGGCGGCCGGGCGCGCGATTCCTCCTCGTCGGAGGCGGATGGGGCGAGGCGGGTGAGGCTTGGCGACGCCGGCTCGCCGGCGACTGCGCGGCCGACCCGCTGCTCGCGGGCAGGGTCGTCTTCACGGGCCACCGGGACGACGTCCCCGACCTTCTCGCCGCGTCGGACGTCGCGGTCCAGTGCTCGCTTTCGGAGAACCTCGGCGGCACTCTCGAGGCGCTCGTCCTCGAAAGGCCGGTCGTGGCAACCCGCGTCGGCGGAATGCCGGAAAGCGTCCGTGACGGCGAGACGGGTCTCCTCGTGCCTCCCGGGGACGCGGGGGCGCTCGCGGAGGCGATCGAGCGGCTCCTCGCGTCGCCCGAGGAAGCCGCGGCTTTCGGACGTGCCGGCCGCCGGCTCGTCCTCGAGCGCTTCACCCTGGACCGGACGGTCTCCGACCTCGCACGCATCTTCGAGCGGCTCGGCGCCGCCCCGTCCCCGGCGCCGGAGGGCCCGTGAGCCGCCCGCTCGAGACCTGGGACTCGGCCGCGAGACCGCCGCGCGCCGTCGAGGAGCTGCGCGAGCTGTGGAGTCACCGCGGCCTCGTCGTGGCGCTCGTAGTCCGGAACGTGAAGGTCCGCTACAAGCGCTCGGTCCTCGGCGTTGCGTGGTCAATGCTGAGTCCCGCGGGGACCATGGCGATCCTGTCGCTCGTCTTCTCCCGCGTCTTTGCGGAAACCGCGCCCGGATACCCGGCGTACCTTCTGCCCGCTCTTCTCTTGTGGATGTTCTTTTCGCAGTCCACGGCCTCCGTCGCCGCCGAGGT
>JAMQPJ010000523.1 GCA_023717585.1 Thermoanaerobaculia bacterium | reverse complement strand
GCAGCCCAGGGCGGCGCAAAGGGCGAGCGCGGGGACGATCCGTCTCATGGAGCTTCCTTCCTCGAGGGGACGGGGACGAGCGCCGCGTCGGCGGTCCCCGTATCGTGAGCGAGCTGGGCGACCGCGAGGAGGAATCCGGCGCGGCTCCTCACGTCCTGGGCGAGCGCGTTCGCGAGTGCGCTCTCTGCGGTCAGGAGGTCGAGAATCGAGCCGACGCCCTCCCGGTAGCGGCCGCGCGCGACCTCGGCGGACTCGCGGGCGCTCGCGAGGAGGTCCTTGGAAGCCCGCACCTGCTGCGCGGCCGTCTGGACTCCGAAATAGCTGTTCCACACCTGGAAGACGACCTGCTGTGAATACGACTCCGCGCCCGCGTCCGCCGCGCGGGCCTGCGCCGCGGCGCTCCGCGTCTCGTACTCGGTCTTGAAGCCCGTGAAGAGCGGAACGCGAAGGAAGAGGCCGTGGGAGTAGTTAATCGTGTAAGGGACGGTCTCGCCGCGGAAGTCGTAGTAGCTGCGGCCGCCGAAGGCCGCGGCGGTGAGCGACGGCAGGCCCGCCGAACGGGCCGAGGCGACGTGAGCGTGCGCGGCCTGGGCGCGCGCGCGCGCCGCCGCGAGGTCGGGGCGTGCCCGCCCGGCCTCGGCGATCAGGCGATCCACGCTGGCGACGGACGCGTTCTCGTGTACGTCCGCGGGAAGCTCCGCCGCGTCGACCGGCAGGTCCACGGGCGCGCCGAGGGCGGTCGCGAGCTGCCCGCGGAGCGTCTGGATCTGGCCGCTGACCTGGTCGTAGGCGAGCTTCTGCTGCGAGAGAACCGTGCGCGCCTGAAGGACGTCCGCGATCGTCGCGACGCCGGCGCTGTGCCTCGCCTCGGCCGCCGCGTAGTTTTCCCGGGCCTGCTCGAGGCTGGCCTCCTGGGCGACGAGGAGAGCCCGGGCGCCCTGATACAGGTAGTACGCCTGCGCGACGCCCAGCATGAGGTCGTTCATGGTCGCGTTGTGCATGAAGTCCGCGGCCCAGAGCCGGAGCTTCGCCTCTTCGACGTCGGCTCCACGTCCGCCGAGGTCGAGGAGCAGCCACGTCAGACTCGCGGATGGCGCGTAGGTCGTCGAGAGACTCGTCACGGCGCCGCCCTGCGAACTCTGCCGCTGGCGCACCGCGGAGAAATCCGCTTCGACGGCGGGGTAGAAGGCCGAGCGCCGGCTCCCGGCGTCCGCGGCGGCGGACTGCGTCAGGAGCCAGCTCTGGCGGGTGACAGGGCTGTTCTTCAGGGCGAGGTCGATCGCCTCGAAGAGGGAAATCGTCCGGTTCGCGGGCCTTGCCGGCGCCATGTCCGCGGGCGGCGGCAGGGGCGCAGGAGACGCCGGGACCGCCGCCGGCGCCGGAATCCAGCGGCTCTCTGGAGCCTTCGGAGTGTCGGTTCCCGATGCGCAGGCGCTGCAGAAAACCGCCGCGAAGACGGCGGCGGAAACGGAGAGGTTGCGCGTCACGGGGCGATTATGCAGTCCCGGGGAGAAGAGTCGACGGGGTCTGGTTCTGGCTAAGATCCCCGGATGCGCCGCGCCTCTCTCGCCTTCGCGGCCGTGCTCTTCGCGGCCGGGTGCGGCGGCACGCGGCCGATGCCGACGCTCGAGGATTATTCGCTGGGAGCGTCGGCGGCGATCGAAGGGATAAGAGGAGAATTCTTTGAGAGAGAAAGAGAAAGAGGGGATTTCTTAGAAGGGAAGAGGGGAGGGGCCGGCGGCGCGGCGGATTCCGCGGCTGCTTCGTGGGACCTGCGGGAGCTGTCGGACGCGTGGCGGAGCGCATGCGGGAATCGCTGCAGTTCCGCGGTCCGCATCATCGACCTTCAGAAGAAATCCTCCACGGACCTTGCCGTTCGCGTCGAATTTCGGCTGCAGGGCTGGGCCCGCGGGGGTTCGCCCGAGCGCGTGGCGACGGTCGCATTTTTCGACCTCTCCCTCTTTCTCATTCGCAGAAATCCCTCCGAATTCTCTTCGAACGGCCGCTGGCAGCTGCGCTCCGCCGTCGCCGTGAACGGACCCGCCGTCATCCGGCGCGCCACGCCGCACCTCTTCGAGGAAGCCTCGGCCCGCGGCCTCGTCGCCCCGCACGAGACCCTAGACCCGGTCGAGGCGACGAACCTCGTCCTGCCCGCGACACACCACCATCCAGGCATCCTCCTCGTCGACGTCGACGCCGACGGTTTCGTCGACGTGCTCGTCCCGAACAGGCACCCGAGGCTGTTTCTGAACGACGGGACCGGACACTTCCGCGACGCGACGGCCGGCTCCGGGCTCGACCTCCTGCCGGAGATGGAGGCGTCGGGCGGGGTCGCTGCCGACCTGGACGGGGACGGGTTGCCGGAGCTGTTCCTGTCCAACCACATCTCCCCGAGCCGCATCCTGAAGAACCTCGGCCACGGAAAGTTCCAGGACGTCACGGAGGCCTGGGGCCTCGCCGGCCTCTCGGGGCCGTTCACGTCCGCCGTGTTCTTCGACGCCGACCGCGACGGGCGCGTGGACCTCTTCGTGGCGTGCTACGGCGACGCGCGCGTCACGGGGCCGGCCTACGACGGCAGGAACGGCGCAGGCGACCGCTTCTTCCGCAACGTCGCGCGGGACGGGCATCCCTTCTTCGTGGACGAGACGGCGGCCTCGGGCCTCGGCGACGCGGGTTGGGGGTTCGCCGCGGGGGCCTGCGACGCCGACGACGACGGGGACGACGATCTCTACGTCGCGAACGACTTCGGGAAGAACGCGTTTTTCGAGAACCGCGGGGCGCCGGGACATCCGAGGTTCGTGAACATCGCAAAGGCGAACGGCACGGAAGACGAAGGCTACGGAATGGGCGTCGCCTGGGGCGACTACGACGGCGACGGCAAGTGGGACCTCCACGTGGCCGACTACTGGACGCCCTACCGGTGGATCCTCCGGGATTCGAGGTGGCCGATGCCCCCCGTGCCGCTCGCGGGTCTCGTGCGTCCCTTGATGGCGAGGGTCATGAGCCGAAGGTCGCGCGGAGACGCTCTCTTTCGCAATCTCGGGGGGCTGAAGTTCGAACGCACGTCGGAGGCGGCGGGAGTCGCGGACGGCGGATGGGCATGGGGGACGGAGTTTGTCGACCTCGACGGCAAGGGTCGCGAGGATCTGCTGGTCGTGAACGGGATGTTCCGGGCGACGACGGGAAGAGACGACGAGATCTCATTCTGGAACGCGATGGGCCGCGAGGGGATGAACTTTCACGACGGGGTGTGGGGAGGCATCGACTTCGGTGTCGACGGCATGGCCTCGCGAACGCCGAAGAAACTCTTCTGGAACCGCGGCGACGGCACGTTCGAGGAGCGTTCCTTCGTGGAGGGGTTCGACACGCTCGAGGACACGCGCGGCCTCGCCTACGCGGACCTCGACGGCGACGGCGCGCCGGAGGTCGTGCTCTCGTGCTTCCGCGGGCCGCTTCATCTCTATCGAAACGCGTGGGGAGCGGGCGGGGGACGCGTCGTCCTCCGGCTCTCGGCGGATCGCGGCACGAATCGCGACGCGCTCGGCGCCGTCGTGCGCCTCCGGGCGAACGGGCGCGTACAGCTCCGGGAGGTGCGCGCCGGGTCGTCTTTCATGTCGCAGTCGTCCCACGATCTCCTCTTCGGTCTCGGAGGCGCGAAAACTGCGGACGTCATTGAAGTCCGCTGGCCGGATGGGAGCAAGGACGAGCTCAAGGACGTTCCTGCTGGTTCGCTCGTCACGTGGGTTCAGGGAAGGGAACCAAAGAAAGATCTGCTTAAGAAAGAAGAGAAGAAAGAGTTTCTTAGAAAGTGAAGAAAGAGGGGGATTTTTTCCTATATGCGGCGGCTGCGAATGCAGCCGCCGATAGTTGAAATCTTCTTCTCGGCCGGCGGGTGTCAAGGGCGCGCTCCGCGCGCCGCGTAGCGGTCGAAGACCCTTGACTCCCGCCGGCCGAGGAGTATCCGGCGGGTAGCTGCGTTCCGGCCATAATCCCCTTTCAATGAAACGGTCTCTTTTCAATTCCCTTTTTGAGACAGCAATCCTCTTCAGACGCATCCCGCTGCACATGGCCTGGGCAGCTGCCGCGGTGTTTCTCTTCTCGTCTTCCTCTTCAGCAGAAATCTCCTCTTCTCCCCGTTTCTCCCCCGAGCAGGCGTCGCGCATCCTGACGCTTCGCAACGTGGGGCTCGCGCAGCTCGAGGAGGACCGGCCGAAGGAGGCCCGGGCGACTTTCGCGAAGCTGGCGGACGCCGTGCCGGGCGAAGCTCTGCCCCTCGCGAACGGCGCCATTGCGGCGCTGCGCGAGAAGGATCTCGCGGGCGCCGAGGTCCTCCTCGGCAAGGCGCTTGCCCTCGGCGAGAGGGCGGATCTCCATGCGATCCGCGCCGTCCTCGAGAACGAACGGAATCACCCCGCGGCCGTCCGGGCCGCGCTCGAGAAGGCCACGATTCTCGACCCGCGCGACCTCGAGTCGCGCTGGCGATTCGCGCGAAGCGTCGAGACGGACCCGTCCACCTCGTCGGCCGACAGGGCCGCCCGCCGCACGCGCCTCGCCGAGATCGTCGCCCGCTCGCACTCGAATCTGCCCGCGCGCCTGAAGCTCCTCGTCCTCGAAGGGGAGGCGGGAGACGGGGCCGCGCTGTCGAAGCGCCTCGCTGAGCTGGACCCGCTCGTCTCGGACGGCGACGCGCGCGCCCGCCAGTTTCTCTCCGAGGCCCGCGCGCTCGCGGGGAGCGGCGACGTGAAGGGCGCGACGGTAAAGGTCCGTGTCCTGGAAAACGTTCTCCGCGTGACGCCCCGTTACCAGCAGTCTCTCAGCGAGGTCTTCACGCAGGTCGTGGGACTGCCCATCGAGAGATTCGCTTCGAGGGTTGAAGAGGGGCTGCGCGCCGGCGCGGGCGCGGCGATTCCCGTGAGTTTTCGCCCGCCGGCGCCGTCCGAAGAGAACGTCGAGAGGCTGTTGAGAAGGGTGGACCTCCCGAACTCCGGGACGGCCGCCGCTTATCAGGTGGCGGCGCCCTGGGCCCACGCCGTGTTTTTCGACTTCGACCTCGACGGCGACCTCGATGTCTACCTCTTCGGCGGCAACAGGCCCGATCAGCTCCTTCGCAACAACCTCGACGGCACGTTCACGGACGTGACGGCGAAGGCGGGCGACGCGAAGTTCGCTTCGAAGAAGGCCGTCGTCTCCGACGTGGACCGGGACGGGGATCCGGACCTCGTGGCGATCGACGCGAGGGGCGACCTCGTCCTGCGGCTGAATCTCAGGCAGGGAGTGTTCAAGACAGTGTCGCTCCAGGTCTCGGGTGCATTGGACGTCGCGGTGGAGGACGTGAACGGCGACGGAATTCCGGACATTCTCGTTGGGACCTCCAAAGGGCTGCGCCTGCTTTTGGGAAAGGGGAACGGAGATTTCTTAGAAGGCGCGGGGAGCGGGCTCGACACGGCGCGCGCCTCGGCCGCGCTGCGAGCCGTGGTACTTGCCGACTTCGACAACGACGGCTTCCCGGACGCCATCGCGGCGACGACGGCAGGGCAATTGCAGGCATTCCGAAACGAGGGCGGCGGAAAGTTCGCCGAATGGCCCCTCTTCTCTTCACCTTCAAAGAAATCTTCTTCCTCTCTCTCTTTCTCTTCTTCGAACATCGATACCCTCCTCGCCTACGACGTGGACAAGGACGGCGACCTCGATCTCCTGGTGTCGGCCAGCGGGAAGACGAGCGTGCTCGTGAACGACGGCGGGAACGCGAACGGATGGCTCGTCGTCGTTCTCGAAGGCCTGCCCACGGGCTCGGGAAAGGTGAACAGGCAGGGCGTCGGAAGCCTCGTCGAAGTGAAGGCGGGAAACCTCTACGTCGCGCGGTTCGCGGGCCTGCTGCCGACGCACGTCGGCCTCGGCGCGCGCGCGAAGGCCGACGTGGTGCGGGCCACGTGGACGAACGGCGTGCCGCAGAACCTCTTCGACCAGAGGGCGAAATCGGTCGTGAAGGAAGTCCAGCAGCTCAAGGGCTCGTGCCCGTTCGTCTACGCGTGGAACGGCGAGACGGGCTTGTGGAGCTTCGTCTCCGACGCGCTTGGGCGCTCGCCGATCGGACTCCTCTACGACGGCGTTCACCTCGCGGGCTGGGACGCGCGCGAGTGGCTGTACATCGACGGAGCGGCGCTTCGGGCGGACGCCGCCGGCCGGCTCCGGATCGACTACACCGAGGAGCTGTGGGAGGTCGCGTTCCTCGACGAGGCAACGCTGATGGCCGTCGACCATCCCGAGGGCACGGGCATCGTGCCGAACGAGCGCACGATTCCCGGCGCCACGGAGAAAAGGCTCTTCACCGTGGCGCGACCGCGGCCCGTGCGCGCCGCATTCTCCGACGCGTCTGGCCGCTCCGAGGACGTGACCGCCCGGCTCGCCCGCCGCGATAGCGTGTACGTGGGACCGGGGCCCGAGACGTCCTATCAGGGAGTCCGAAAGGAACATTCCCTCGTCTTCGACCTCGGGAGCGTGACGGCGGGGAATCGCGTGGTCCTCTTCCTCTCGGGCTGGATCTTCTACACGGATACCTCGATCAACGTCTCGCTCTCGCAGCGGAAGGACCTCGCGCATTTCCCGCCTGTCCTCGAAGTGCCGGATGGCGCGGGCGGCTGGAGAGTCGCGATGGAGTCGTTCGGTTTCCCCGCGGGG
>JAMQPJ010000464.1 GCA_023717585.1 Thermoanaerobaculia bacterium | reverse complement strand
GCGGGGAACCCGAGGTAGTTCTCGATCTGAGAGCTCGTGCCGGCCTGGCCTCCGGGCGCGCCGTGTTCGACGAGCGCGGTGCGCAGCCCCTCCGACGCTCCGTAGACCGCCGCGGCCAGCCCGGCCGGGCCGCCGCCGACGATCAGCAGATCGTAGAAGGGCAGGCGCGCCTTCGTCTGCATCCCGGTCTTCTCCGCGAGCTCGCGGTTGGTCGGAGCTGCGAGGAAGCTGCCGTCCGGGAAGAGAACGACCGGAAGGCGCGTTTCGGCGCCGAACGAGCGGATCAGCTCCCGCGTCGGAGGGTCCTGGTCGACGTCGATCCACTGGTACGGGACCTGATTGCCCGACAGAAACTCCTTCACCGCGAAGCTGCGAGGCGACGATTGCGCGCCGGCGACACGGATCCCTTCGTAGGGAAGTCGCACGTGCGCCGTCCAGTCCGACAGCAGGTCGTCGAGAACCGGGTACAGACGCTCCGCGGGAGGATCCCAGGGCTTCAGCAGATAGTGGTCCAGGCCGACGTCGTTGATGCCGGAGATCGCGGCCTGGGTGTCGGCGTACGCCGTGAGGAGCACACGGCGCGCCGCCGGGTGGAGCTTGATTGCCTCGCGCAGGAACTCCGTTCCCGTCATTCCGGGCATCCGTTCGTCCACGAGGAGGAGGGCGACGGGAGTCCCGCGCTGCTTGATCTGGCGGGCGGCCTCGAGCGCTTCTTTGCCGGACCCGGACTTCAGGATTCGGTAGTCGCTCCGGTAGCGCTGCCTGAGGTCGCGCTCGACCGCGCCGAGCACCTCGGGGTCGTCGTCGACGGCCAGAATCACCGGTTTGACCACGTCAGCCCTTTCCTTCGTCGAGAGGCAGCACGACGCTGAACTGCGTGTGCCCGGGGCGGGAGTCGACCTCGATCTCGCCGTGGTGCCGGCGTACGAGGCGCCGCGCGATGTCGAGGCCGAGGCCGGTGCCCTGGCCGACCGGCTTCGTCGTGAAGAAGGGATCGAAGATGCGCTCGCGAATCTCCGGGGGAAGCCCGGGTCCGTCGTCGACGACGCTCACGACGACGGAATCACCCCGGCGGTTCGCGGCAACGGAGACGTGACTCCTGGCCGCGTCCAGCGCGTTGTCGACGAGATTCGCCCACACCTGGTTGAGCTCGCCGCCGAACCCCGCGATGCGCGGAAGATCGGGCGGGACGTCGAGGCTTACGCTCAGGGACTTTCCGCGGGCCTTCGCGTTCAGCACGGCCAGCGTGTCCGCCAGGCCGCGGCCGACGTCGACCGGCTTGGGCATGGTGGCCTGGTCCATGTAGGTGAAACCCTTCACCGCCGCCACGAGGTTGTGGATCTTGGACGCGGACGCCTCGATCTCCGACGCGAGCTGGTACGTGGCGCAGGCGGCCACGAGCCAGCGGAGGGTCGCCTGGAGCGCCTCGCCGTGGAGCTCCCTGGCCAGCGCGTCGAGCGCGTCGAGCGTGATGGCGGACTCGGCGAGCGCTTCCGCGGCGATGCTGCCCGCGCCGTGGCGCTCCAGCCAGCCGGCGATGGCGTCCTCGCGGTCCGCTCGCTCCATGGACGAGCGTCCGAACGTCGCGCCGGCCGCGGCGAGGCAGTCGACCCGCGATCGGTCGACCGCCGCCTGCTGCGCCGCGGACAATCCGGCCGCGCCCAGCGCGCGGGACGCACCTTCGACCTCGGACAACCGGGCCTTGAGACCCTGGGCGCTCCGTGCCACGGCCGAGGCCGGGTTGTTCAGCTCGTGCGCGAGCCCCGCGGCCAGCTTGCCGAGGGAGGACATCTTCTCGACCTGGAGGTCGCTCGACGTGAACTGGCGGGCGCGGTCGACCATGACGTGCACGAAGATCGAGGTGAGGTCGTAGCAGTCCCGAATCAGCGCCGGGATCTCCGCACGGGGGATCACGAAGATCTCCGTCGGCGCCTCGGCCCTCACCTCACCCGGCGCCCCGACGAGGCGCGAGTACGGCAGGAGGCCGCTCACGTCGCCGCCGCGCCACTCCATGACCTTGTGGGGCCCGGCGCCCCGGTCGACGTGGATCGACAGGTGGCCCGAGAGGATGATGTAGAGACCCAGCACGGCACTGCCTTTCGCCGCGAGGACGCCACCGGCCTCCAGCCGAACGAGGTGACCGCGGGCCGCGAGCCATGCGAGCTGCTCGGGGGGCGCGCCGGCCAGCAGCCGGTGCGCGGACAGGCGTTCCTGGATGTTCATCGGAGGCTCGCCTCTGCCCGCGTCGCGAGCGACACGAGGGCGTCCGCCGCCTCGCCCGGGTTCTCGAGCGGGACGAGATGGCCCGCGCGGGGCACGGTCACGAGACTGACCCACGAGGCGCGTCCCGCGACGGCCGTCATCGCCTCGGCGTCCGAAGGCGGCGCGATCGCATCTTCGTCGCCCACGACGACGAGGAGAGGCTTCTCCCAACCTGACAGCACCTCGAAGCCTTCGTCACGAAGTGCGAGGCCGGCGAGGTCGGCCATTGCGGTCTGTGACGGCGTCGCGAGGATCATCGCCCGCGAGATCTCCTCCGCCTGCGTGCCCTTCGAGCTTCGGGCGAGGAGCTTCGGCAGCATCGCGGAAAGAGCCGCCTCGATCCCGTCCTTGCGGATCGACTCGATCGCTTCCCGGCGTTTCACGCGGCCCGCATCGTCGTCCGACGAAGCCTTCGTGTCGAAGAGCGCAAGGCCCGCGAGGCGGCGACCGAACCGCGCCGCATGCCGTTTGACGAATTCGAACGCGACGTAGCCGCCCATCGAGAGGCCGGCGAGAAGGATTCGCTCGCCGGCGGGCACGGCGTGGGAGATCTCATCCGCCATGTCGTCCGCCAGGAGCGACATGGCGTGGACGGGCGCCGAGGGGCGAAGCGACGTGCCTCGGCCGCGGAAGTCCGGGGCGAAGACGGCGTCAATCGGGCCGAGCGTGCCGGCTGCAGCGCGTCCTGCGAGCGGCCCCCAGATGCGGCGGTCGAGGGGATAGCCGTGAAAGGCGACGAGGTGCATGCCGCGCATCTTACGGAGTGGGGGTCAGGGGCGGTACGTCACGCTGTTGCGGGTTCCTTCCCAGACGGTGACCTCCTCGAGGCGCGCGCCGTCCTTCAGGAGCCCTGCCTTCTCGATCTCGGTTGCCACCCAGACCGCCACGTTCTCGGCGCTCGCGTTCTTCCGGTCGAACGGCGGAACGGTGTTGAGGTCCCGGTTGTGGAGCCGCGACGCGAGATCCCTCACGAAGGCCTCCGTCGGGACGAAGTCCACGGAGAGGTCGTGGGCGCCGAGCGCGGCGGTTCCCAGCGCGATCTCGATCTTCCACGAGTGGCCGTGAACGGGCTCGGGCCCCCCCACGTAGTCCACGAGGTGGTGCGCCGCCTCGAAGGTCGCGTGGCAGCGGACGGTGAAGGGCATCGTGGCGAGTCTACGACGCGAGGACGGTCTCTTCGCGCCGAACCCGGATCCCGTGCTGGCCCTCGGGCGGGACTCCGTATTCCTTCTCGAGGAACTTCTTCGGCGTCGTGGCTGCCGCGCCCGTGAGCGGCAGGCGCTCCTCTCTCACCTCGCCGTTCGGAAGCGTGAACGAATAGACCGCCTCCGTCGCGGCGCGCCCCAGGGACTTCGCCCCCTTCGGCAGCTCGGCGCAGGCGGTGATGCGGAGGCCCGCGGGGAGCCGCCCGTTCACGGCGGCGACGTGCGCCTCCGAGAAAACGTCGAGGACGTCCACGTCGAAGAGCTCGTGCTTCGACTCGTGGCCGAGGGGCAGCGCCGGACCCATCGACATCCTGAGGTGCGGGTTGTATCCCTCCGTGTACCGCACGGGAGCGCCGGACGCGCGCAGCGCGCGCTCGAGGACGTCCATGGTGTTGCGGTGCGAAAGGTAGCGCGCGTCCCCGAGCTTCTCGAAGGTGAAGCGGTACGACCGCGCCGTCTCGGCGAGCGGCACCGCGAGCGCCCCGCCGGGCTTCCGCCGCTCGTGGAGCGGCTGGAGGTCGGGCGTCGCCTTCATGCGGTACGCGGCACCCTTGGCT
>JAMQPJ010000481.1 GCA_023717585.1 Thermoanaerobaculia bacterium | reverse complement strand
TCCTCGGGATCACCGACATGGTGAACCCCTGGGTCGCGCGCTATGTGGAGGGCCACCGCGACCGGCTCGTCCCGGTCGGCGGGATCCACCCGCGGCACTCGCGCGACGTCGCCGGGGACGTGAAGAGGCTTCTCGACGTCTACCGCCTCGGCGCCATCAAGCTGCACCCGCCCCACATGGAGATGGCCGCCAACGCCTACAGGACGGACTGCCCCGCTCTCGCCGACCTCTACCGCCTCGCGGGCGAGGCGAAACGGCCCGTCCTGATCCACACGGGGACGTCGATCTTCCCCGGCGCCCGCAACGTCTACGCGGACCCGATGGCGTGCGACGACGTGGCCGTCGACTTCCCCGGGACGACGCTCGTCCTCTGCCACGCCGGTCGCCCTCTCTGGTACGACACAGCGTTTTTTCTCGCGAGGCGACATCCGAACGTCCTGCTCGACCTCTCGGGAATCCCGCCGGCAAGGCTCCTCGAGGTTCTTCCGCGGATCTCCGAGATCGCGGATCGCGTGTTGTGGGGAACCGACTGGCCGTCGAAGGGAGTCCGCTCGATGCGCCGGAACGTCGAGGACTTCCTCTCGCTTCCGCTTTCGGACGCGGTGCGGCGGAAGATCCTCTTCGACAACGCCGCGGCGCTCTTTCCCGCCTGACGGCATCATTTCGCTCTGCCCGCTAAACTTCTTCCATCTTGTCTCTGACAGCCGGCACGAAACTCGGCCCGTACGAGATCCTCGCGCCGCTCGGCGCAGGCGGAATGGGGGAGGTGTACCGGGCGCGCGACCCGAGGCTCGGGCGCGAAGTGGCCCTGAAAGTGCTGCCGGCAGAAGTCTTGCTCGACAAGGATCGACTGTCCCGCTTCGAGCAAGAGGCGCGCTCCGCCTCCGCCCTGAACCACCCCAACGTCATCACGATCTACGACATCGGACAGGCGGAGCAGGTCTCGTACATCGCAATGGAGCTGGTGGAGGGCAAGACGCTGCGGGAGCTCTGCACCGCCGAACCGTTGCCGGTGCGCCGCGCCATCGGCATCGCCGTGCAGATCGCCGAGGGGCTTGCCAAGGCGCACGCGTCAGGCATCGTCCACCGGGACTTGAAGCCGGAGAACGTGATGGTCTCCAGGGACGGCTACGTCAAGATCCTGGACTTCGGACTCGCCAAGCTCATGGAGCCCGAGTCGGGCGAGCTGTCGGCCAGTCCGACGCTGGCCAGGCCCGAGACACATCCGGGCACCGTACTGGGAACGGTCGGCTACATGTCGCCGGAGCAGGCGAGCGGACAGCCGCTGGACTTCCACTCCGACCAGTTCTCGTTCGGATCGATCGTCTACGAGATCACTGCGGGACAGAAGGCGTTCGCGAGGAAGACAGCGGCGGAGACGATGTCGGCCATCATCCGCGAGGAGCCCGAGCCTCTCGTCAAGCTCCGGCCCGATGTTCCGCCGCCCCTCCGATGGATCATCGAGCGCTGCCTCGCCAAGGACCCGGAGGAGCGCTATGCCTCGACGCGCGACCTCGCGCGGGATCTGGCCGGCGTGCGGGATCACATTTCCGAGGTCTCGAGCGCGGCCGAGAGAATTTCCGCGGCCGGTCCCGCTCGCCGGCGCCGCCTGACTCCCGCTCTCGCGGCGGCCGCCGTCGTGGCGGCCGGCATCGTCACGGCGGCGGCCCTGTGGCGGGTGCTGCCCGGAAAGACCAGCTCATCTCCCCCGCGCTTCCAGCAGTTGACCTTCCGCCGGGGCACGCTCAACAACGCGCGCTTCTCCCCGGACGGCCAGACGATTCTCTACGGGGCGACGTGGACCGGTGAAAAGGGGCGTCTCTACGCAACGCGGCCGGGCAGTCCCGAATCCTGGGCACCGGACCTTGGGAGCAAGACCTGGGACATCCTCGGGGTGTCTCCCTCCGGCGAGCTCGCGGTGCTCTCCTTTCCCGATCAGATCCTGGCGCGCGTGCCCCTGGCGGGCGGCGTTCCGAGAGACGTCGTTGCGGGCGTCCCCTACGCAAGCGCCGACTGGGCGTCCGACGGGAAGGATCTCGTCATCGTTCGAGAAAGCAACCGCCGGTTCCGGCTGGAGTTTCCGATCGGAAAAGTGCTCTTGGAGAGCTCGCAACCACTCAACGCCCCGAGGATCTCTCCGGGCGGAGACCGGATTTCGTACTGCCGCCTCGATCGGAACACAAACACGATCTGCGTCATGGAGACGACGGGAAAGGGAGTCCGGGACCTCTCCGGGGGTTGGGCCGATATCTCGGGGGTCCCTTGCTGGAGCCCCGACGGGCGGGAGATCTGGTTCTCGGGTAAGCGCCCGGGCGAGGGGCTCGCGATCCACGCCGTGGACCTCTCCGGCAAGCTCCGGCTCGTGACCCGCGTGCCGGGAACGCTGGAGTTGGACGACATTTTCAAAGACGGCCGGCTGCTCGTTGCGCACCACGCGATCCTGATCATCCTCGTGGGGCGCATCGCCGGAGAGCAAAAGGACCGGGACTTTTCCTGGCTCGATTATTCGTCACTCGCGGACCTCTCCGCCGACGGAAAGACCCTTCTCATCTTCGAGACCGGGCTGGGAGCCGGCGCGTTGTCCGCCGTGTACATCCGAAAGACCGACGGGTCGGCCGCGGTTCGACTGGGAGAGGGATGGCCGCTGGCGCTCTCGCCGGACGGATCCACCGTTCTGGCTTCCGTCGAGCCTCCCGGTTCCCTCCCGCGCCTGGTCCTCCTGCCGACGGGCGCCGGAGAGGCGAAGCCTCTGTCCAATGAGCGCTTCGTCGGGTTCGACGCGGCCCAGTGGCTGCCGGACGGCAAGCGGATCGTCTTTTCCGCCAACGAGAAGGACCGTCCGCCCCGCGTCTACGTGCGCGACCTACTGGCCGGCAAAGAGAGCCCGATTACCCCCGAGGGTGTCGCGCTCGAGGCTGTCACGAAGACCGTCTCGCCCGACGGCCGGTCGGTCGTGGCGATCTCGGACGGCGGGAAGGTTTCTGTTTTTCCGATCGATGGCGGAGATCCGCGACCGGTCGTGGGGTTGAATCCTGGAGACCGGGTCGTGCAGTGGACGTCAGACGGTCGTTTCCTGTACGTGCTCCGCCGCGAGGAGATGCCGGTCAAGGTGTGGCTGCTCGATCCGACGACCGGAAACCGCCGCCTCTTCAAGGAGATCGTGCCGGCCGAGCCGGCGAACAGTGTCTGGAACTTCCTGATCACTCCTGATGGCCAGTCCTACGTCTGCAACTTTCAGCGGGCGTTCTCCAACCTCTACCTGGTCGAGGGGCTGCGCTGACCCGTCGTCAAGCGTGAATTGCTAGGATCGAAGGGATGCTGGCGCTCAGAACGTCCGAGATCCTCGACAAGTACACGGGCGAGGTGATCGGCGAAGTGGCGCAGGACACGCGCCGGGACCTGCGCGCGAAGATCCACCGGGCGTTCCAGGCCAAAGAAACCGCCAGGAGAACGAGCTTCGAGGAGCGCGCCGAGCTGGGGCGCCGCATTGCGACGCGGCTCGGAGAGCGGCGTGCCGAGCTCGAGGAGCTGATGGTCCGGGAGGGCGGCCAGCCCCGCAAGTTTGCGCGGTGGGAGATGGACCGGGCCATCGCGAGCGCCTTGAGCCTGGAGCGCAGGCTGGAGCTCCTCAAACCCCGCGAGCTCCACGCCGCTTCGGGAAGGAACTTCCTGACCCGTGAGCCGTACGGCCTGGTAGGAGTCCTCCCGCCACGCAACACTCCTCTCGTCGTGCCGCTCTACACGATGCTCTGCGCGCTCGGGGGCGGGAACGCCGTCGTGGA